>JBFWYS010000008.1:0-20687 GCA_050186175.1 Pseudobdellovibrionaceae bacterium | reverse complement strand
CGGCGTTTTTGGCTTGATCGGCGACAGCTTGTCGCTCAATGGGTCTTCAACAATGCGATGGAATCAAGATGGTTTCACTCGAGCAACGGTTGTTCCGTTTTCTTGCAACTTAAGAAGAATCAATCATTAAAAGAACCTGCTTATGCAGGATAAAGGAAACAAATGCGTAAACTGTTTGGCAACCGAACGGTCATGAGTTGGGCCCTATATGATTGGGCCAACTCGAGTTTTGCAACCACAGTTATGGCAGGGTTTTTTCCGCTCTTTTTTCAACTTTATTGGTCAAAGGGTGCGGATCCTGCAGTGACTACCGCAAAATTAGGAACGACTGTGTCGATAGCTAGCTTTGCGATTGCGATCCTTGCCCCCTTTCTAGGAGCGGCTGCAGATCTTCGAGGATTGAAGAAAAAATTTCTCTTTGTTTTCTGCGTGGGCGGGGTTATTTTTTCTGCGAGTTTAGGTTTTGTTCCCCAAGGCGAATGGTTGAGCGCTGCAATCACTTACGGAGCCGCTCTTCTTTGTTTTACCGCTACAATTGTTTATTACGACTCCCTTTTGCCTTCGGTTGCAAAAGGAAATGAAGACGAAGTTTCGGCCTTTGGTTTTGGACTTGGTTATTTGGGAGGCGGAATTCTACTGGCAATTAATGTTCTGATGATGCAAAGGCCGGCTCTGTTTGGATTTGAATCCGAAGTCCAAGGAATTCTCGCTTCTTTTATTTCTGTCGCGATTTGGTGGGCGGTGTTCTCGATTCCTCTCTTTTTATATGTTCCAGAACCTGGGCTTGGTGTTTCGACTCCTTCTGAAACCCATATTTTTACAAAAATATTTGAAGGGACAAAGAAAACGCTCTCTACAGTGAGCGGAACTCTTGGAAAAATTAAGAGCAACCGCAATCTTTTTACTTTTTTGATCGCTTATTGGCTTTATATCGATGGTGTGTATACCGTCATTACAATGGCCGTAAACCATGGAGTTGCCATTGGACTTAAACCCGCAGCTCTTATTACGGCTCTCTTAATTACCCAGTTTATTGGCTTTCCTTCGGCGCTCGTTTTCGGAAAAGTGGCGCGACCATTTGGTTGCAAAAAACCAATCTTGTTCGCAATTCTGGTTTATTTTTTGGTCGTCATCTATTCCGTGTTTCTTGAAACCGAACTTGAGTTTCTAATTCTTGCAGCGGTTATCGGTCTTGTTCAGGGAGGAGTTCAAGCTTTAAGCAGAAGTCTCTTTTCGCGGATGATTCCGAGTGAATTAAGTGCCGAGTACTTCGGATTCTTTAATCTCATCGGAAAATTTGCTTCAATTGTAGGACCGGCCATTGTTGCCATCGGCGCTTATGTAACAGGAAGTTCGCGTTACGGAATTTTGGGATTACTCGTATTATTTATTTTAGGAGGAACTCTTCTCCTCACAGTTAAGGAACAGGCGCATCAGTGAGCTATCTAGAAATTGTGATTTTGGCCTTTATCGAAGGACTCACCGAGTACCTCCCGGTCTCATCAACAGGACATTTGATTATTGCCTCTGCTTTTTTAGGAATTGAGGACAATCCTTTCGTAAAAAGTTTTAACATCATTATTCAATTTGGTGCGATTCTCGCAGTTTTAGTTTTGTATTGGCGCCGCTTTCTTCCGAATCTCGATTTTTATAAAAAAATCGTCATCGCTTTTTTACCTGCAGCCGTCATCGGCCTTGCGGTGAAAAATAAAATCGATGCGCTCCTTGGTGATGTCACCGTGGTTGCTTGGGCCCTGATTCTGGGTGGATTCATTTTGATTTGGTTGGATCGGTATGAAGCAAAACGAGACAAGAGCTATGTTCCCTCTCGAAAAATCGAAGATCTCAGCTGGGTTGATTGTCTAAAGCTTGGACTCATTCAATGTTTTGCTTTTGTTCCCGGAGTTTCTCGCTCGGGTGCCACAATTGTTGGCGGTGTTTACTTAGGAATGTCTAAAAAAGATGCTGCCGAATTTTCATTCTTTCTTGCTGTTCCTACGTTAGCAGGAGCGAGTCTAATTAAAACTTTGGGACTGGTTAAAAATATAGAAAGCGGCCAAATCCTAACTCTTCTGTTCGGCACTGTTTTAGCCTTTTTAGTTGCCATGGCCGCAATCCGATTTTTTATCGGACTGTTAGGAAAAGTAGGATTCGCCGCTTTCGGTGTTTACCGCATTCTTTTAGGTCTGATTCTCCTGGCACTTCTGTGGGGAGGCACCGGACTTCAAATGCACTAAACACATCGCGTATTTCCACTCTCTTTCTAGAGACGAGGTCCTCCTTCGGTGGCCTACATTCTCGGAAACACGCGTTTTGTCTTCCAGCTAAACAATTGCTGGCGGACTTGCTCACAAAGATGTGAAATCACTTTTTCAGGATCACAATCTCTGACATGAGCGAAAAATGAACCTGCAACTGAATTAATTCGAAGCTTTCCCTCAAATAGACTGTTGTCTGTTTGAGAAACCCGAGCGAGTGTGCACGAGTCACTAGGAGATTCCGCCTCAAGTCGAAAGATCTGATCGCGGGCTATTTTTTTTAACGCCTCACTTGGCTTGAATCCTTCGAACGAAATTGGGTCGAACATATTTGCCTCCTTCTGCTGACTTGTGCCTCACACACGTCCATTTTAGGCGAATTGAGTGGGGCAAAGGTGAACGCTCCATGTAGTATTTGTGTAGTTCAAAACAAGTGACAGGGATTTTATTTGTAGATACCTTCACATTTGCATGGACACACATCAAATTGAACAGATGTTAAAACGGCTCGTAACTAAAGAGTAATGGATCCAAAAAAGTTACGACTTTTTATCTTTTCTTTCTTTGCATTTCATCTTCTGCTGTCGCAGCTTGTTTTGCCAATTGCTAAAACTACAGAGTTCTTTCCCTTCTTCACTTGGGACTTGTTTTCGAACTCTGAAAAAATCGAGACTCTTTATGAAATCGAAATTGAAGATCCACTTACAGGTAAAAAATGTATTTTCCCCAATTGCCCCTACAACTTTAAAACACTTAAAAATAAAAATTTCTTCTTTTTGATTCGAAGCGCAGGCATCAGCTATTCTGACAATGACTCCACAGAAAAAGCCGAACAGATGGAAAAAATGCTTAAGGATGTGATTCAGGGGCCTTTTATCTACAATCTTTATCGTACAAAAATAGATTTAACGACTGTCCAAAAAATTGAGGGAACAAAAGAGGAGCTTTTAAAAGGGGCCTCCCTATGAAAATTAACCTTCAACTCTCTCCAGAGCGCCTCCCGACTCTTCTTTCGTTGTTTTATCTTTTGATGCTCTTGGCGGCGGCTACTCAGTTTTCTTTTCTTATCCGCTTTGAAAATGCCGACTTGGCAAATTGGCTTTGGCCTGTGAGTTGGTTGGGTTTTTTTTCGATTTCAGTTATCAAAACTCTGGGATTCGGTTTCTATTTAGTTTGCTTGATCTCGCTTTTTCTATCGGTCCTAAAACCCCATCTGAGCTTTATTAAAGTCATTTCCTTTGTCTCATTTTTTATTTTGATGGCTATTAAGTTTTCATTTGGAAAAATCGATCACCACCTCCATTCTTTTCTATTTGTTTCATTTTTTATGATTTTTGTTCGTCCCTCTCCAAATCAGGAAGACAAAAATACTCTTTTTTTTCAGGCAGCTCAGATTTCATTTGTGGGCCTTTATTTTTTAACCGGGATTTGGAAACTTAGATATTTCTTGGACTCTTGTTTTCGTAACGGCTGGTCTGAAACGAATCCTTTGTCCACTCAACTTGCCTGGAATTCGATTCAGGCCTTTTCTCCGGCAAATTCGGGATGGTGGCGGTCGCTGCCGGAGGATGTGAGTCGTTTAATTTGGCTTGGTATCATTGTTTTTGAAATTTTATGTATCGGTCTTGTTTGGAGGCCTAAATTGCAACGAGCCGGTGGAATCGCGATCGCTGTCTTTCACGTTCTTGTTTTTTTAATAATGAAGATTAATTTTCTATGGGCTGCAGGACTTGCATTGATTTTGTTAGCCTATAATCCCTATAAGATTCCTGAAAATAATTATAACGGTTCTTGGCCCGAGAAATAATCTTGAAACCAAACTTTATATTGAATCGTTTTAGGTACATCAGCGATTTCCATGCGGTGACGATCTTGAACATTTTGGTCCTCGGCTACGCTGCAAACTAATTCAAGCTCTGTTTGATCCGGAAGAGCTAAAAACACTGGATAATATCCAGCCACCCATGCCGGCAGCGGTTCTTTTAAACGAATTCCACCCAAAGAAAGTTTTTCAGTATTCGTCTCAAAATTTTTATTTCCCATCACCACCCGAACAGTGACTTCAAGGGGATAACGATCATAGTGTCTTTCAGGTTCGCGCGGCAAGGCCGAATTCGAACGGATAAGAACTTGGGTCGTATCTTCCTCGCCCTCATGCGGATTTTTACGAAGAGCTACATTCTCCGGAAGAGGCGGGCAATCAATTTTATTTTCAAAGGAACGAGAGAAGTCGAGTTCTGAAAAGTCAGAAATCGGCTTCCAATCTTTATCTCCCTTTTTAAAAATGCGGCAGGTGCTTCTTTCTAAATCCGAAAACGAAACAATAAGTAGCTCAATCTCTTTTTTCGAGAGCCCTTCTAGCTTCCAATTGCGAAGCGGGTTAATAATGCTCCAAATGCTGCTGGATAAGAACATATTACTTTGCAGTTTTTTTCTTGCTCGTTTTCGATTTCTGGTCTTCAGACCCTCCTACGAGACGGGCCGTTTCTGCACGGATCTTTTCAGTTTCTTTGCGCATTCTTGCAGTCTCAACATCAGACTTAACCGTGTCGAGCTTTATCTTTGCCGTTTCTTTAGCGTCTTCGGCTTTGGCGCTTCGCCTGGCCGCCTCCTCTTTGTCATTTTTTAAACTCTCAATTTCTTTTTCGTATTTTTGAATTTCACTCTGAAGTTTGCCGGAGTCAGTTTCAGCTTGAGCGGAGTTGCGATTGAGTTTTGCAATCTCAAGGCTCAATGCGGCCTTTTCTTTGGTTGCCTGGGCCTTCGCCATTTCAGCTTCTTTTTGATTTTTTACCAATTCCTGGCGGGCGGCTTCCTCTTTTTTACGAAGACCAGCGACTTCCTTTCGGCTGTCTTCAAGGTCTTTGCCTACATCCTTTGCCGAGTCTTTGATTTTTTCTGCTTCTTCTTTCATCTTTTCTGTCTGAGCCTCAGAATCTTTTTGCTCTTTTTCTAATTTTGCAATCTCGGCTTTAGCGCGAGCAACTTCGGCTTCGCTTTTTGCGGCTTCCGCTTTAGATCGAGCTTCTTGAGCTTGGGCTTGAGCTACTGCTTTTCGAGTTGTCAGTTTGGTTTTTTCTAAATGCTCTGAAACCTTCTTTTGCTCTGTTGATGCAACGAGGGCTTCTTGTGCTGCCTTTTGAGCAGCATCCTGGGCCTTTTTAGCATCCGCTTCTCTCTCTTCAGCTTCTGTTTGAGCAGCTTTAGAGACTTTCTCCGCAGTTTTACGTTTTTCAAGGGCTTCGTCTCTCGCCAATTTTGCTTTCGCTTCGCGATCAAGAGCGGACTTAGTTTTCTCTTTTGCGCGCGCTTCTTCGGCCTCTGCCTGTTTACGCGATTTTTCGTGTTCAGCAGATTCAACTTTCAAACGAGCCTCTTCAGCTTCAACCCGGCTCTGCTCTTTTTTAGCTTCTTGTTCTGCCTCACGAGCTTTTGAAATTTGTGCCTGAGCGTCTTTTTTTACCTTATCCCGGCGAGAGCGCTCTTCTTCAGCTTTCTTTTTGGCCTCACGAGATTCGGCTTGAGCAGATTCTGAATCTGCTAATGCCTCTTCTGCCTCGATTTGGTCATCAGCTGCGGCGTGAACCGCCGGAGTGATAAAAAGTGTGCCCGCGATGAAAGTTAAAATTGTGAACAGTCTTAGGTGTTTCATAGTAGTCCTCTCTTCTGACCTTATTTTATCGGCACTCCACCGACTGATTTTGAGAAGGTAGGAGCTCTAAAATCCAATTCACAAAATTTTTATTTTCCCGTCTGAAATCTGCAACATAATGAGTATTTTTTGAGCGCTCCTTTTTGCTGCTCTGTCAAAAACTTCGACACAAACAACCACTCGTAATCTCAGGTAAATAGCCACGGATTAAGGGTTTACAACTTGGCCTCGACCTTGCTCTAGAGAAAGGCACCCCCCCTTGGCGACCAGGCCCCCCGATCCCCCAACCTGGTCGCTTTTTTTTTGCCCTTCGTCTCGTACCCATAACTCCGTGATTCTTAGTAGAATAGGGAATGTCCGCATTCAGAAGTCAGACCCGGTATCAGGAACTCAGAAATCTGATCTCAGACCAAATGTCAGATCTCAGAGCTCAGATCTGGTTTCGGATCTCAGGATTCATTCTCGCGATATTCTTCACTTCTCTTTCTTTCGCCCTCAACGTCGTCATTGATCCCGGTCATGGCGGAGTTGATAAAGGTGCTGTTCGCGGAAATCTAAAAGAGGCCGAAGTCGTTCTCCAGGTTTCTAAACTTTTAGAAGATCTGATCAGAAAAGATCCGACGATGAGAGCCTCAATGACTCGCGAAAGAGACGAAACTCTTTCTCTTCAAGACCGTGTAACTCACGCTCAAAAAGCCGATGCCGATTTGCTTGTTAGCATTCACGCGAACGCTTCAACTGATTCCCGCGCAAAAGGAATCGAGTTCTATTTTCAAAATCAACTTCCTCCTGACGAAGAAACTCTACTTTACGCAAGTCAAGAAAATCAGTTGTTAAAGGAAGAGGCGGAGTCCGATGGTGAGCTCTCCCCTTCTCAAAATGCCGACCTCAAATTAATCGTCGAGGACCTTCGTCAACAAACCCGGATCCGTCGCAGTTATCAATTTGCTCAGAGTCTCATCGGGCACTGGCCTGAATCAGTTTCGAGCCGTAATCAGGTTTTGAGGCAGGCGCCATTCTTTATGGTCTCAAAAGGCAAAATGCCTTCTGTTTTGATCGAAATTGGCTTTATTAGTAATCCAAAAGAGGCAAAAAAACTGGCTTCCGGTGAGTTTCAGCAGGAAATTGCCGAAAAAATCTATCAAGGCATCAAATCCTATCGCGATACGGTTAAAAAGTAGCTGACAACTCTTAAAACGCCAGCCTAAATTGGCTGCATGCGAATCGACGGACGAAAAAATAATCAATTAAGGCCCATCCGAATCACTCCTCATGTTTCTGAATTTGCCGAGGGCAGTGCCATCGTTGAATTTGGAAAAACAAAAGTACTTTGCACTGCAAGTCTTGAAGACATGACTCCAAAATGGCTTCAGGGAACAGGACAAGGTTGGGTTACGGCTGAATATGGGATGCTTCCGCGTTCCACTCAGCAAAGAATTCGTCGTGATAAAAGCATGACCGGTGGAAGAACTCAGGAAATTTCTCGTTTGATCGGGCGCAGCCTTCGCGCAGCCGTTGATTTAAAACTCATGAGTGAAAAAAGTATTATCGTTGATTGTGATGTTCTTCATGCTGATGGTGGTACAAGAACAGCTTCTGTTACTGGCGGCTTTGTCGCCCTCGCAATTGCGATAAAAAAATTAATGGATGTCGGTGAGATCAAAACGATGCCTCTTCAGCATTATGTTTCTGCAATCAGTGTTGGCCTCAAAGAGCCTGCAATTTTGTTGGATCTTAATTACGAAGAAGACTCTTCGATCGGCACGGATATGAACTTTGTGATGACGAGCGATTCTCGCTTTGTCGAAATTCAAGGAACCGCAGAATCAACTCCTTTTAGTCGAGAACATCTTTTAAGCATGATGGATGTCGCAACCGAAGGCTGCAAAAACTTGTTTGCCGAACAACAGAAAATTGTCGGTGAGTTTTACAAACCCTGTTAATATCTGAGGGACTTAAAAATGGAATTGTGGATTTCAACTTCAAATAAAGGAAAACTAGGGGAATACCAAATCCTTTTAGAAGGAAAGATCGACAATTTGAAAATTCACTCATCAGGAGAACTCAAGACTTTCGCTTCCCCTCCCGAAACCGGGAAAACTTTTGAAGAAAATGCACGCATCAAAGCGCGCACCATGAAAGCTGTTAAGCCTGGTGTGTGGGTGATTGGCGAAGACTCTGGACTCGAAGTCACAGCACTCGGGGGCAACCCAGGAATTTTTTCTGCTCGTTACGGCGGACCTCATGCTCGCGACAGCGAAAACAGAGCTAAAGTCATTAAGATGTTACAAGTCAAAGGCGCAACAGACCGAAGCGCTCAATTCAAACTCGCTCTTGTTGCCTACTCTCCCACCGGCGAAGAATTTGTTTTCGAAGGCATTCTCAAAGGCCAAATTTCAAAAACAGAAAAGGGTCAAATGGGCTTTGGGTACGACTCAATTTTTATTCCTGAAGAAAATAATCCTGAAGGAAAAACCTTGGCTGAGATGGGCCCCGGCCCGAAGAATAAAATCTCCCATCGAGCAAAGGCGGCAGCTCAGTTGATTGCTAAGGTACAGAGTTTAAATTCTTAAATCGCGTCGTGATCAGTACCCGAAAACCGATGCGCTTCAGTCTCTTCCAACGCCGGGAGACTTTTATAAACGCGTACTTGGTGGGGAGCCGCAAAAATCTCAAGATGTCTCATCAAGACATCACTTGGAGCGATAAGAGCTAGCTCACCGCCACGAGCCGCCAGCAGCTCGGCAGTGCTGGTCATAAAACGCAATGTCGGTAAATTCATAAACTCTGTATACGAAAGATCGACAGCCAAAAAACGATTCTCGCCCGAAACACAATCCAAAATTTTCTGAGTAATGATCTGATAGTTGAAAGAATCAATTCGACCTTCAATGGAAACAACTTGCCAGTTCTTGAATTGGGAGACGGATACGTTCATATATTTCAGTCTAAAGTGAGCCCAAAAACAGTCAAAAAAAGCGAAGTCGGGCTCGACTTATACAAGACTAAAAGGCATGAGAATCTCCCTTTTTGTCCAACCCTTTAAACAGAATCTTAAGGTTTCTGTGCAAATATTGAGTTGAGTAAAACATCTTCTCCCTGAATCGAGTCCGAATCCACAAGCATTCCTAGAGGAGAAGTGGGTGCTGGTCTCTTCAAAAGTCTATTCAGAGCAGCCTGACAGACGTCCTGAAGACCCGAATCCGTGCAGGACTCCGCCATCATGCACATTGAAAAGATGCGCGACATTTTTTCTAACAGGACTCGCGCCATTCTCTCTTTTGTCTCAGGGCTCGCACTTCCAAAATGTGCTATCTCTTTTTGAAAAGCACCGATATGAGCCTTCAAAGAACTCATAAGCTCAGGAGAAACGGCAGCTCCTGCTTTTTGTAAAGCGATTGCAATTCGTTTCTCAAACGCCCCCACTCCTTCTTTAGCTGCGGCTCTCAAGACATCAAGACTTTGAATATTCGTCGTGCCTTCCCAAATTGGGAGAACTTGAGCATCTCTCAACAACCGAGGCATGACCGTATCTTCCTCGATGTAACCGTTTCCGCCGACCAGTTCCATCGATTCACTGCACGCCCAAACTGCAAACTTTGCGGAACTACCCTTTGCTAGTGGAGTCAGGATTCGAACCAATGAACTCGCTTCAGCATCCCGTAAATCAGATTTGTCTAAAGTTCGGGAGCTTTCAAAAACTAAAAACATCAAACCCAAGTGCTCAGCTATTAGGTCGGCCATTTCAGAACGCCACAATGGCGTGTTGCGGAGAGTTTTGCCAAAAGCTTTGCGAAAAGTTCCATAAGCGCAAGCTTCGAGAATGGCTCTTTTTGCAACTCCGATTGAAGCAACGGCATTATAAAGACGAGACATGTTCACCATATCGGCCATCATTTTAAAACCCTCACCGGCTCCGCCTAAAAGAAAAGCCGGAGTTTGATGCAAAGTGATTTCGGCGGAGGCCATTGACCTCACACCTAATTTGTCTTTGAGCTTGTGATATTCCATTGTTTTGCGAATATCTGGATTGATATCAGGAAGAATTAAGAAAAGACCAAGGCCACGGGTCCCTTTGTCGGGAGCGCCATCAGCGCCCGGCATTCGCGCTAAGGCTAAAATCGCTTTGGCACCCGCATTTGAGCAGAACCACTTATGCCCGCTCAAAAACCATTTATTCTCGATTTTTTCGGCTTGAACACTATTCACGCCAACATCCGAGCCGCCCTCTCTTTCAGTGAGGAACATAGCCCCTTCCCAAAGGTCCTTGAGATTCGAAGTCGTCAAATGCGCTAATGTTGTTTGAGTCATTTCATCACGTCCATGCATCTCGAGAACACGCGCTAGAGCATCGGTCATGCAGATCGGACAATACAATCCAGTTTCAGTTTGGGCGAAATAGTAACCGGCACCAAAACCAGCCGTGTGGCGAATCGCTTTATGCCGAGCCAAGAACTGAGGATCAAATTTAAGTCCGATAATATTTTTGCCGTAGGAGAGCTTTTTAAGCTCTTCGTAGGATTCATGAAAATCAATTTTGTATGGATCAGATTTAGATTGCGGCGGAACAAGCTTCGGAGAAAGTCGATCGGCCTCCTGCGAAAAAGGCGTGGCAGCGGCTCCCGAAGCACCCATGGTTTCAAAGTGCCCCCTCACATGAGGAAAGGCTGTGCCGAGCCAATAGGCAAAAAGTTTTTCGCCGAGCGGGTCTTCTGCGAATAGATTCTCGTATAAGGTTGTTGGAATATTATGATCCACCGAAGTTCGCGTCATTTTGGCTCCCCAGCAGTCTTCTCGACTGCTCATTCTACTTTGCCGTTTTGGAAGGATTTACTTCATTTCGTATCTCACCAAAACAATTTTCAAAAAACAAATGTCAAATTCTGGACAAGATTGAAGCGATCCGCTACTTCTTGTTAAAAGTGGAATCTCCCTTGGGGAGAATAGCGAAATCTCCTTCTGGGAGAGAACGGTCGGGGGCAATATGCGTGGTCTCAAGCTTTTTTCTGGGAATTCCAATACGAATCTTGCCAAAAAAATTGCGGAGGCAGCGGGAGTCGAACTCGGCTACTGCGAAATTTCCACCTTCGCTGACGGCGAGATCCAAGCCGAAATCCACGAGAGCGTTCGTGGGCAACACGTCTTCCTGATTCAAAGTACCTGCCCTCCCGTAAATCAAAACTACATGGAAATGTTCATTATGCTCGATGCTCTTCGAAGAGCTTCGGCCGAACAGATTACCGCTGTGATCCCTTACTATGGATACGCCCGCCAAGACCGAAAAGTCGCTCCTCGCGCGCCGATCTCGGCCAAAGTAATGGCCGATCTTTTGACCACGGCCGGAGCCAACCGTGTTGTTGCCGTTGACCTTCATGCTGCCCAAATTCAGGGCTTTTTTAATGTTCCGGTGGACCATTTGTTTGCAATTCCTACCCTTGCTCGCGCATGGCGTGAGAGCGTGGGTTTTGGCGAAGAGTTCGTGACAGTCAGCCCAGATGCGGGCGGAGTTGAGCGCTGCCGAGCCTTTGCAAAGCGCATTGAGAGCCCTATTGCGATTATAGACAAACGCCGCTCTGGGCCAAATGAAGCTAAAGCCCTGCACCTTATCGGAGACGTTAAGAATAAAACAGCCATTATTATCGATGACATGATCGATACTGCTGGGACCCTCACACAAGCTGTTGACAGCCTTCTTAAAAATGGTGCAAAACGAGTGTTCGCCGTTGCGACGCACCCCGTGCTATCTGGCCCTGCCATCTCGAGAATTAAAGAGAGCAAGATTGAGAAAGTTTGGGTGACCGATTCAATTCCGTTATCTGTACCGGCCGTTGAATGTGGAAAAATCGAAGTGGTTTCAGTAGCCCCTTTGATAGCAGAAGCAATTAAGCGTATTCACGGAAATGATTCCGTGAGCTCGTTGTTTGATTAGATTTGATCGATAAGAGATTAGAAAGTTTAGAGAAGGACTGTTATGAGCACACAAAAACACGATTTAAAAGTTTCTGCACGCACCACAGGAAAACATTTTTCACGCGCTCTTCGCCGTGACAAAAAAATTCCAGCCATCATTTATGGAAATATTGAAAATTCAAATATGATGGTTGAAGAGAACACAGTTCTTAAATACAACACTCGCGCCTTCGAGAATGCTCTTTTCACATTAAAGAGCGACGACAAAAAGGTGGATGGCAAGGTTGCTCTTATTAAGCAAGTCGACGTTCACCCTGTCTCTCGTCGTCCAGTTCACTTAGATCTTTTTGTTCTTGATCTTAGCAAAACAGTTCGCGTTCACGTTGAAATCCGTCTCGAAGGAAAACCAATCGGCATTTCTGAGGGTGGATTATTGAATCAAGTGAACCGTCAGATCGAAGTTGAATGTCTTCCAACGGACATCCCTTCTTTCATCACGCTTGATGTTTCTAACTTGGGTGTTGGACAGGCTCTTCACGTTTCTGACATGCAACTTCCATCTGGTGTTAAGGCCATCTCAAGTGCTGAGATGACAATTGCGGTTGTTAACATCCTTGAAGAAGAGGTTATCGAGACAACAGCAGCGGCAGCTCCGGGCGCAGAGGGCGCAGCTCCTGCAGCAGGTGCGGCTCCAGCAGCTGGCGCAGCTCCGGCAGCGGATGCGAAGAAAGACGAGAAGAAGTAATTTTCTTTCTCCTAACAAAAGGAATCAAAAAAGAGCGGTTTTCGAACCGCTCTTTTTTTTGAAATGCGCGTTCGCCCACCCACCTCCGTGTTTAACTCCTAACCGGTTTGTCGGCCATAACATAAGCCCATTTATGAAACAACGTTCCGTCTTTTCTATTACTGAAGGCGATGCAAAACCGCACGTCGTCTCTTAATTTGCCTGAGCAAGAAACTTGATTGATTCTCGGATTCGAAGGTATCTTCTTCGGTATGACTTGGTTAATCGCAGGTCTCGGAAATCCGGGCAAAAAATATCAGATGACCCGACATAATATCGGCTTTATCGCTCTCGACTATTTGGCGCAGGGCTGGGGTGGCGGTGGAACAATTCCAGAGAGGGAAGAACACAAAGCTCTCACTCGCAAAGTCACTGTTGAAGATAAAACTGTAATTCTGGCGAAACCGCAAACATTTATGAATCTTTCTGGTGAAGCGGTTCAGGCGCTGATGCATTTTTATAAAATTCCAAAAGAGAATCTTTTGGTCGTTCATGATGAAGTGGACTTCCCTTTCAACAATATGAAGTTTCACAAAAACCGCTCTCCAGGTGGAAATAATGGTGTAAAAAGCATTTCCCAAATGCTTGGCGATAATGACTACACTCGCCTTCGCTTGGGAGTGGGGCGTCCTCCTCATCCCGAAATGAGTGTGGCCGATTATGTTTTGCAGAATTTCTCTAAAGAGGAAATGGTTGCCCTTCCCGACTATTTAAACCGCGCTTGTGATGCAGTTGAGGCCTTTATTTTCGACGGGCTCAGCAAAGCGTCCAGTCAATTTAATAATTAGGCCGTGATCTAGCGCCTTTCGCTCGCAAATGCTGGCCTTGATGAATCAACTCTGCTACCACTTAAATGTTCTTAATTTTTAGTTTTCAGGAGCCAAGCTATGGGTTTACAGGTTGGAATCGTAGGTTTACCAAACGTAGGAAAAAGTACACTTTTTAATGCTCTCACTTCTGCTAAAGCTGAGGCCGCAAACTACCCTTTTTGTACCATCGATCCAAACGTTGGAGTTGTGACGGTTCCAGATCCTCGTTTAGAAAAAATTTCTGCCATCGTAAAAACCAAATCGACAATTCCAACAGCAATGGAGTTCGTGGATATCGCAGGGCTTGTTGCAGGTGCGAGCCAGGGTGAAGGTCTCGGAAACCAATTCTTGAGTCATATTCGTCAGACAGATGCGATCGTGCATGTGGTTCGTTGTTTTGATGACCCAAATATCGTTCACGTTGCAGGCTCTGTTGATCCTCTTCGCGATATGGACATCATCAACACTGAGCTTATGCTTGCAGATTTAGATTCTGTTGATAAGCGCCTCAAGAAAAACGAAAAACTTGCGAAGTCATCAACCGATAAAAAAGTGAAGATGGAATACGAAGTAACAAAGAAAATTTTCGAAGCCCTCGAGAAAGGTCTGCCAGCTCGCTCGGTCCAACTTGATGAATTAGAAGCTCCGCTTCGCAAAGAGTTGCACCTTCTGACTTCAAAACCAGTTCTTTATGCCTGTAATGTATCTGAAGCTGACGCGGCAAAAGGTGGAAATGACTGGAGTGCCTCGGTTCAGAAAAGAGCAAAGGAAGAAGGCAATACGTCTTTGATTATTTGCTCTGCTATTGAAGCTGAAATTTCACTCCTTCCACCTGACGAAAGAAAGGACTTCCTCGACTCAATCGGTGCAACGGAACCAGGCTTAAATCGATTAATCATTGAAGCATACAAACTTTTGGGTCTTCAGACTTATTTCACTGCAGGTGAAAAAGAGGTTCGCGCCTGGCCAATTAAAAAAGGCATGAAAGCCCCGCAGGCTGCAGGCGTGATTCACTCAGATTTTGAACGTGGATTTATCCGGGCGGAAACCTATCACAGCAATGATCTCTTCACTTTGGGTTCTGAGACCGCGGTAAAAGAGGCCGGCAAGTATCGTTCTGAGGGAAAAGACTATGAGGTAAAGGACGGAGATATTTTATTCTTCCGCTTCAACGTCTAGTTTGAGAATGCTCCAAAAATCATTATGGCCTTAGGAAGAATTTTCCAGGGCTTAGAAATACCTACCTAAGCCATCTCCTTGTATATAGAACCAAGCAAATTCATTGTTTCCTGAGGAGGAGCTTCAATGAAAAGTTTACTTGGTTTTACTCTTGCCGTCTTAATATCAGGCCCCCCTGCTTTTGGGGCCGAAGCCTTGTCTGCTCGCATGGATCCTACGAAAAAAAATATTTTAATCGACGTCAGTTACAGAGGCGGATGCGTTCGACATCGGTTTACTCTTTTTATGTGGGGATGCGCGGAAACTCCACTGCTTCAGTGCTCCGTTCAACTTATAGAAATCACCGATAAGCCTGATTTCTGCGAGGCCTTTATTCACACAACCGCCGTGATCCCACTCGATTTGGTTGGCTTAAGCAGCTCTTATTACTCAAAAGCTTCTCTTGTCATCTACGGAGACAACAACAGTCAGGCGACAGTCATTCTCCCTAAGATCGAAGAAAAAAAGTCTCTTTTTCAAGTTCTATTTGGACAGAATTAAATCTCTTCCCACGTCTCGCGCGTTGGGAAGGGACCTGCGATTTGGACTCCGATTGGAGATTCAAGTCCTAAGAGTTTTCCATCACGGCCTCCATATAATTCCGTATAGATTTCGTAATTTGAGCTTACTTTTTTGACGTAGTTACGAGTCTCAACGTAAGGGATATGCTCGATGAACTCATCCATTTCAAGACTCCCGAAACTCATTAACCATCCTTTGACTCGATGAGGACCTGCATTATAGGCGGCTGCTACCAGTGGGATCTTGCCCTCGAACTTCTTCATCAAACGCGATAAATAATGAGAGCCCAATTTGATCGCAGGTTCACTTTCAAGCAGACTTGTAGGGTTCAGTGTTTTATCACCCACCAAACGAGCCAATTGGATTCCAGTGTGCGGCATAATCTGCATCAAGCCGAGCGCCCCAACGGGTGATACTGCTTCTTTGCGATACTGGCTTTCTGCACGCATAATTCCCCAGACCAACTCTGTTGGGACCGAAAATTGGGATGAGTACTTTTTGATCGCGGTCTCAAATGCTCTGGGATAAGTAGACTCCCAAAGTTTTCGTCCATCCTTAAAACCATCTCTTGCACGAGTCATTCCGAATTGGATTTGCCCGATTGTTGAAGAACGATTGAAGGCTAGAATATTTTCGTATTGGTCCATTAGTTTTTTTAGATACTCGCGATTTCCCGTTCTCCTCTCGATCTCGTATAATTCCCACTTTGCCCAGTCGATCATTCCGAGCTGCATGAGGGCCTGGGCTCTTTCAAATCTTTGAGTGAACGATGGATTTGCAAATGGAGAAACCGAATTTGCCGTAACCCCCGCATCAGTAAGGAGGGCCGTCTTCTGACTGTCAGGTGCCCCTGAAGAAATATTTTCCTCTTCGCCGGTGACCTCTACCTCTTCTTCCACCGGTGGTTCGTCGGCGATAGCCACATCATCTTCAGGCAAAGAAATAACCGCTTCGCTGGTTGCAGCATCCTTTTTGATTCGTTCTAATTTTGGAAATTCTTTTTCAATCTTGTTATATCGGTAAAGGGAGGCAACCGAATAATAGCCTCGAAGAGAATCCTTAGAGAGTTTAAAGAATTCGTTGCGGGCATCTTCTGTTTTACCAAGACGGAGCAAACTCATGGCCCGCCAGTATTTAAGGCGCTCCTGCGACCACCCTTTTGCATTTCTGCGTACTCTTTCTTTAGACAAATCGGTGAAGCTTTTTAATGCACCTTCATGATTTCCGCGCAAGTACTCCATCCAAGCAATATGCCACTTCACATCTCTTGCCATGCTTGATCTGCCATGTACTTTAAGAAAATTTTTGAACCGACCTGTGGCTCCGTCGTAATCCTGAAATTGATAACTTACAAATCCCGCTTGAAACAAGGCAGCTCTTCCATCTTTAGATTTTGGCGTGAGTTTATAGGCGCGATCGTAACTGCTAACTGCTAACGAAACATTTCCCATTCTTGAAGCGGCTTGACCGACCATCATCAAATAGCTGTAATTACTTTTGAGAGATTCGTAATAGGGAAGCAGCAACTTCATCGCTTCATCAATATTGCCATCGTGAATATAATACTGCGCTAAAATTCTATCTGCCTCATAAGCATCCGATTTTTTAACTCTCTCACGAATCACATCTACTTCCTGGCGAGCTCGATCCGGCTGCCCTCCCCATTGCAAGTTGCGAATTCGTTTTCGCTGTTCATCACGAGAAGCCACGCATCCGACGCGTTTTCCATCTACTTCGGCTTCACTTAGATCGAGAGTCCACGATTTTACAAGCTCATGTGTAGGATAATTACTATAAAGTTTACGAGCATATCGGCACACACCCCATTTATTGCTGCTGCTTCCTTCGAGAGACATCAAACTCCAAAGAGCAATTGGATACCGAGTATCGGAACGAAGTCTTCTTTCTAGACGTTTCCAAAGAGATTTGGCCTCTTTCCATTTTTTATTATTAATCGCAATCTGTCCCAATTCAAAAGCTGAATCTAGTTCGACTTTATCCGTGGCTCCCTGCTGAAGAGCAACGCTAAAATGTTTACGGGCTTCTTCTAAATTCCCGCCCGCCTTGTAGATCTGCCCAAGAAAATAGTGAGCATAATCCTCTAAAGGATTGGTCGTTTTTAACGATTCCAGCAAATATTTCTCGGCGTCTGAATTTCGACCCTCTATAAAATTGTAATATCCGAGCCCGACCAGAGCGGCAGTAGAATTTTTTGGTTCCTCTTTCAATTTTGTCAGAGTCGCAAGAGCTTCTTTTTTCTTTCCTGATTCTATTTGCGAGCGAAAATCATTCCATGACGGAGCCGCCAATACGATCAAGGGAAAGCTCAGCAAGAGCATCAGAGATGGAACACGGAAATTTGATGCCTTACCACTTTGATTCCCTAATCTCATTTCGAAACCTCCAATGTTTCTTTGACTTGCCCCAGATCTAAATGATAGCGAACTTCTTGGTTAAAATCGAAGACAAAGACGATTTTTCCGTGTCGAACTTGTGAAGTCTAAAGATCAAAATGTGAAATTTGAGCTTCCGAATTGGCACGGAAATTTATGTCGAAGAGTTATCCAGCCTGATGATAAAAAATTGGAACCGCCTCTCCGACTTACGTCTCAGAGTGATTCGAGTCACAGAAAAATCACTTGCCCCCGACCAAAGCACGGGACAAGTTCAAACTTTCTCGATCGCAGCGGTCAAGCTTGGGTTCATAGTAAGGCTCTCTGTACTGCCTTCTGCCAGGTTTGGAGCCTCTGGCCCCTTTGCTTTTGATTCATCTCACTGTGAAAATCGCAGTCAGCTTTCCAGATCGATTTAATTTCATGAATATCTTTCCAAAAACCGATCCCGAGGCCGGCAAGATAGGCGGCGCCCATAACTGTCGTCTCAGTGACTTGTGGACGAGTGAGAAGAACACCCAAATAATCGGCCTGGAGTTGCATTAAAAGGTTATTGGCTGTCGCTCCCCCATCAACTCTGAGAGCCTTCATTTTTTTTCCGAGATCTTTTTGCATCGAAAACAAAATCTCTGCGTTTTGCAAGGCCATCGCCTCTAGCGTTGCCCTTGCAATGTGGGCCTTTGTTGATCCCCGAGTGAGTCCACAAATTACACCGCGAGCTTCTGAGTTCCAATAAGGGGCACCTAATCCAGTTAGGGCCGGAACGAACTCAACACCTTCCGAACTTTTTACTTCTTTCGCGAGGGCTTCAACTTCTGAGCTCTTTGCTATGAGCTTAAGACCATCTCGCAGCCATTGAACTGCGGCGCCACAAATAAAGGCGCCCCCTTCGAGAGCGTATATCATTTTTTGATTTTGCAGTCGCCAAGCAACCGTTGTTAAAACACCCGATTTAGATTTCACAGCTTTTGCCCCGGTGTTGAGGAGCATAAAGCTTCCGGTTCCAAACGTGCACTTGGCTTCGCCGACCTCAAAACAAGTTTGCCCGAAGAGTGCAGCCTGCTGATCACCTGCAACACCCGAAATTGGAATTCCATCTGGAAGAAAATTGAGCCCCGAAGTTTTTCCTAAGACACCTGATGAGTCAGAAATCTGCGCGAGCATTTCTTTGGGCACCGAAAATAATTTTAACAGTTTGTCGTCCCAAGTTCCTTTGTGAATATTCATTAACTGAGTTCTTGAGGCATTAGAGACATCTGTACAAAAAGATTTTCCTTCTGTAAGTCGCCAAATCAAAAAAGTATCAATATTGCCAGCAACAATTTCCTTTTTTTTTGCTTTTTCAGAGGCACCCGCCACATTTTTTAAAATCCAACGAATCTTTGATCCTGAAAAATAAGGGTCAACAACCGTTCCCGTTAAGCTGCGAATGAGTTTGTGATCTTTAGATTTTAATTTTGCACAGAAGTCCGCTGTTCTTCGGCATTGCCAGACAATTGCATTGTAAATAGGTCGGTTGGTTTTTTTATCCCAAACAACAACTGTTTCTCGTTGGTTGGTAATCCCGATCGCGGCGATTTCGTTTCCCGAAATATTTCCCTTTTGAAGAGCTCCCGCTACTGAGTCCTTGACCGAAGTCCATATCTCTTCCGGATTATGTTCGACCCAACCCGGCTTAGGAAAAATTTGTTCGAAGGCTTGCTGGTGTGAAGCCACGATTTTTCCCGATTGATCAATGATGACCGCCCTTGAGCTGGTTGTTCCTTGGTCGATACTTAAAATGTATTTCATGTGTAGGCACTCTCCGTTACAATGACATCATCATGATCAACTTTTTCGGAAAACCCAACCAAAAAATCTTTGGACTCAAAGACTTGGATAAAGACACCCTGCTTTATCGTGTTATGCCGCATTTGATGATGGAAATTCTGCGCAAATATTTTCGCCTCCAAGTAGAAGGCGCAGAAAATATTCCCAAAAAAGGCGCAGCCATGATCACTCCAAATCACTCGGGCTATTCAGGTTTCGACGCGATGATCTTGAGTCATCAAATTTATACTCTCTCAAAGAGAATTCCACGCGTGATGACTCATCACTTTTGGTTTTTAACAGAGACGACCGCACTTCCTGCGCAAAAACTAGGTTTTGTCGAGGCATCGACCGAAAACGGAATGAATTTGTTAAAAAAAAATAACTTAGTGGTTTTATTTCCTGAAGGAGAAGCTGGAAATTTTAAACCGACGCACGAAGCTTACGCACTCAAAGAATTTAAAAGAGGCTTTGTGCGAATGGCCTTACGCAATCAGTGTCCCATTGTTCCGGTTGTTATTATTGGGGCCGAAGAAACGCATATCAATTTAAGCCAACTTAAATTCACAAAATATTTGCGAGGAACAATCATTCCTTTGCCTCTAAACATTATTCCCCTACCTGTTAAATGGAGAATTCGTTTTCTGCCGCCAATTTACTTGCCATACAAACCAGAGGCGGCCGACGATGCAGAACTTGTCCACGAAATTGCAGCTGATGTTCGGGGGCGCATGCAACAGGCAATTAAAGAGGAATTAAAAAAACGCGACTCTGTTTTTTTCTAAGGATGAAAGATAATTAATTGCCGGCGGGGCCTACGTCAGGCAGGTCTGCGCCGATCGCTTCTGAGATCTTAACCCAGGCAGAAATTAGGAATCCTGGAGAATCTGGATCACGACTTGAAACTGATTTAGTTAAAACCACTGCAATCGCAATTCCGACTGATAGCAGCAGAACATATTCAACAACGATTTGGCCCCGTGAGTTTAACTTTTTCATTTCCTTTTTATCGTCTCAATTCGAAAATGGCTTAAGCAGAAAGGCTCAAATGGGCTTTATTTTAAAAACAAAACGACATCTCATCCTGTTCGCCCTACTTTTGGCCTGCTTTGCAGCCTCGATTTACTTTTCCGTGAAGGAATCTCGTTTTCAAAAGGTCACGCAGCAAATCCCGCTTCTGCCTCTCGAGATCAAGTCACTTGAAGGCAAACTTATTGATAAAAGCGTACTCAGCGACAAACCCGTTCTTTTGCATTTCTGGGCTTACTGGTGTTATCCATGTTTAACTGAATTACCAAGTTTACAAAATTTAAGTGAAACTCATCCAGAGTT
>JBFWYS010000007.1:0-20739 GCA_050186175.1 Pseudobdellovibrionaceae bacterium | reverse complement strand
TTTTTTCGAATCGTTGCGTAAGCTTCTTTGCGCATCTCTCTTAGGCTACCTTCTTAACGGGAGGCTTAACTGGAGGGGCCGCTCTTTCTTGATAGTCGAATTCTGCGTGGAGCCGAGGGATCATGAGCCTATTTTGCCAAAGCTCGTTGCATAAAGGTTTTAAATCTGGTGAGGGTTGAGACTCGATATGATCTTTAAAGAAGCCGATTAAATCTACGGTTGTATCTTGAAAGCCTGATGGAATTTCTTTTGCGATCTCTAGGCCGCCCCAGCGAACACTGGCCTCGTTCACGTGTTTGTTCACGCGTACGGCTCCTGTCATTCCATCTGCTTTTGAGCCCAAGAATGTTTCGATGATCATTCCCATCATCAGATCTTTTCCGGAGAACCCCAACTGTGTTCCTCGGGCTAAAGGGTGAACCGTAAAATAACTGCAAACGATAATCTTATCACCTCGAGAACGGAGCGAGTCTTGATGATTATCTGTCCAGTTTGAAAAGTAGCTGTCTTGTGAAAAGGCTTTTTGAAATGCGTAGGTCCATCGGAAAAAGCTTAAGGCCACACAGTGATCTTTCCAGAAAATGGCACCTATGTAGTCTTGTCGCGTGAAGGCGTCGGAGTGTAGCTGTTTGTTGGCTTTGAGCTCAACAAGAGCATCTTTCCAAACGGTCGACCAACAGTCGAAAATTTTGTCATAGTATTTGTAAAAGTCGGGATCGGGACAGGAGCCCGGGCACATGACATACTTTAGATCTTTGGCAGTATTCGACATAAATTCCCTCGTCTACGAACGGCTAAATAAAACTTTGTATATCTGGTTCGGCATTTACAAAATTAACTAAACTAAAAATCGCTTATTTAACTAAATAAATACTTGTCTATATTGCTGCTGATCAATGTAGGTAGACCTATTCTTCGGAATAAAGAATCCAGGACTTAAGTCGTACCGACTTTGGCCGTTCAGGGATTCTTAAATTGAGACAAGGTTAGTGGGCTTTAGGAGGAAAGGGCATAAAAAAACCCCCGGAGTGACCCGAGGGTTTTTGATTCTCTAGCTTAGAGATTCTATTAGAACCAGTAAGTCAAAGAAGAGTTAACAAACGTGTTATCATCAGCTCCGCTGAAAAGAACTCCGTCAGTGCCCATTCCCATAACAGTGTCTACGTTAACTTTGCCGAATTTGAATCCAGCGCCAGCTGTAGTCATAGTGTTTTGAGGGATTGTGTCAGCCTTATCGGTAGTACTAACCAAAGTAGTGTTACCTTTTCTAGAACCCATGAAAACGTTCTGAGATACTGATCCACGAAGAGTTACCCATGAGGCAGCTTCAGCTTCTACACCGATGTAGAATGGAAGAGAAGAAGTTGCGCTCTTTTTGTCGCCAACTTTTTCCTTGCGGTTCTCCATTACATAGGCAGCACCGTAGTAGAAATCTACGCCTTCGTTCTTCATGCTATTAACAAAACCCAACGTAATGTCAGAACCTTCAGCGTCTACAACGTCAGCAGCAGAAGTTTTAATTTTGTAACCATCCATGTCGTACTTGAAGTAAAGACGAGTAGCATCCATGATGTACGCAGCACCCATAGTCATGCCCATTTTACCTTCGTACTTGTTGTCTTTAGAATAAACAGCGTTGATCGTTCCGCCGTCAGCTTTGCTTCCAAGACCCATGTTTACATATGCTTCCCACATATCAGTCATCGCACCGGCGCGAACACCCATAGCGGATTGCTTTTGCTCGGTAGACTTCATGTCAGATGAAGAGTAGATGAAGCTTGCACCCCATTTAAGACCTTCGCCGCCACCGTAAGTAATTTCGAAAGTATTTTCTGGAGCCAAGAAACCAATTTCATTTGCATCAAGACCGTCGCCATCAGCGTTTGCATCTTGAATGCGGCTCGCGACTTGTGATTCACTATTGTTGCCAAGATGGAAACCAAGTTTAGAACCGCCCATTGAGCGAGTGAAACCACCTTCTGCGCGTGGAGAATTATTTGCTGGAGTTCCGCCCATTTCGAATGTTGCGAAATCAGACATGCTCATGATGTACGCTGGGTTCGTGAAAATACTACGAGTTGTAGTAATGTGGTCAGCGCCTTGTAGAGCAGTGTTGCGAGCCTTTTGAGCGAGTGCAGTTCCTGACACCATTGTCAGTGCTGCTGCTAAAAGAAGAGATCTTTTCATTTTGCGTCCTTTCGTTGAAGTTCATCTAAAGATGAATCTTAAACTGTTGTTAATTTCGTACTCTTAAATACTTTAAAAAACGAAAATCTAATATTGCGTACACCCGAAATCCTAATGAGACCTCTGAGAGAGATCAATATTAAAGTAGTAAAACGTGATGCGCGCTTTCACTGGGTGGGGAGAGTAAGTGTTGCGAAATTCACTCAGGTCAATGGTTCCAGCGTTTGTAGGCATGCACTTTTCTTGTGCAGTGGAATTGAGAAACTTAGAGGATTTTGATCGCAAATAGAAAACTCAAAATTCAGTATTTCTCAGTACAGCAGTGGGTTTTACGTCGAGCGATATTAAATATCTTCTCGCCAATAAGAAAGAATTTTTAAGACAGAAATTTTCAGGTGATTTTTGTGCAGATCTCCTGGATTCAAGTCCAAACAATGTGTGTCTTTTTGGACTCACAATGCATCGCACTTGCCTTGCTGCGTCGAATTCGATGGATCAGGAATCATTAACTTTTTTTTATTCGCCAGACCAATGTCTGTGTTAGCGTTTCAGGCTGTATGATGAAAAAAAAATTCCTCCAAGGCATAGTCAAGCGTCACCCCGATGGATTCGGATTCTTTGTTCCAGAAAAATCTGATTTTCCCGATGTGTATATTCCCCGTCAGTCCATGAATGGAGTGATGACTTCAGATCGTGTGATGATCGAAGTTGAGCAAGAACGCGGGGGCGATCGCTTTCGTGGTGACATTGTAAAAATAATTTCTCGGGGTGTTGCAAAAGTTGTTGGCAAGCTCTCAACCGCAAGCAAAGGCGAAGGCGTTATTCGCGACGAAGGAAAATCCTGGGGCGCAGATCTTTATATTAAAAGAGAAAATCTTTCGAATGCTCGCGAGGGAGATTTGGTTGTCTGTCAAATTTTGACATGGCCAGATCCGGGGCAAAGTTTTTCTGGAAAAATTGTCGATGTGATCGGGAGTTCTGAAGATCCGTTGAACGATGTGAAGCGGGTTTTGGCTTCGAATAATATACCGGTGGAATTTTCGCCGAAAACCTTGCAGGAAGTTTCGCAGTTCTCATCAACAGTTTCTGAAAAAGATTTTGCGGGCCGCAAGGATTTGCGTGATTTGGATTTAATTACGATCGATGGTGCCACGGCAAAAGATTTTGATGATGCGATTTTTGTTGAACAACATAAAACTGGATTTCGCTTGGTTGTAGCGATTGCGGACGTCAGTCATTATGTGAAACCTGGAACGTCTTTAGACAAGGATGCTTACGAGCGCGGGACGTCTGTGTACTTTCCAAATTATGTTGTTCCGATGCTTCCTGAGATTTTGAGCAATGAGCTGTGCTCGTTGAAACCGCATGTTCAGCGACTTTCTTTGGTTGCGGATATGCAAATGGGTTTTGATGGAACTTTGCATTCATCGGAATTTTATGAGGCCGTCATCGAGAGTAAGGCGCGTGTCACTTACGGGGAAGCGCAGGAAGTGATTGATGGCGGTCGAGTTGAAAAACTGGATCACGTGAAAGAGGCCATTTTGCGAGCTGCGGATTTGGCTAAGATTTTAATGATTAAGAGATTCCGTGAAGGATCTTTGGATCTTGAGATTCCTGAAACACAAATTGTTTTAAATTCTGCGGGACTTGTTACAGATATGATGAGGTCGGAACGATTGTTTGCGCATCGACTGATCGAAGAAATGATGCTTTCTGCGAATGTGGCCGTAGCTAAGTTCTTTATGGGGAAAGAAATCCCGGCGATTTATCGGGTCCATGAGGAGCCAAATCCTGATGCGATCATGATTTTAGAAAGGTACCTCAGTACTTTTGGTGGTAAGGCGAGTCTTTCGGGCGGCAAAATGCAAAAAAAATTAACTCGGGCTCTTCAGGAGTTTGAGGGCAAGCCGCAAGCCGAAGTTCTGAACATTCTAACTTTAAGATCGATGGCTCAGGCAAAATATTCAAAAGAAAATATTGGACACTTTGGATTGGGTTTTGAAGA
Source organism: Pseudobdellovibrionaceae bacterium (assembly GCA_050186175.1). Classification (GTDB taxonomy): domain Bacteria; phylum Bdellovibrionota; class Bdellovibrionia; order Bdellovibrionales; family Bdellovibrionaceae; genus JBFWYS01. The sequence goes on along the minus strand of JBFWYS010000007.1, from coordinate 16,547 downwards.
TTACACTCACTTTACATCGCCTATACGGCGTTATCCGGATTTGATTGTGCATCGAATTTTGAAAAACCTGGTGATGCCTAATAGTGGTTACCGTTTGATGAGTGAAGATGATTTGGGAACCGCGGGTGTGATGCTTTCGGGAACTGAGCAGAGATCGGTTAAGGCCGAGAGACAGTTTGTAGCGATTAAAAAAGCGCGATTGATGTCGAATCATTTAGGTGAAGAGTTTGATGGAGTCGTGAGCTCGGTTACAAAGTTTGGTATTTTTGTATTGCTTCGCACGTTTGAGGTGGATGGATTGGTTCGTTCAGAGAATATGGGCAAGGGCGAGATGGAATTTGATGAAGATAATTTGCGTCTTTATTCCCGTAAGACCGGATGGAGTTTTTCGATTGGTGATGCGGTTAAAATTTCGGTTGTAAAAGCGGATCCTAATTTAGGACAAATTGATTTTGAGCTTGTTGAAGGGGGAGTCAAACTTGACCTTAGTTCAAACAGGAAGAAAAGTTCAAAGAACGATCAAAAACGCCGGCCGGCTGAGAAGAATCGTCGGGACGTTCGCAAAACACGGGTTTCACAACGTCGCGGAAAAAATAAAGCTCGGTAGATTTTTGCTCGAAAAAATGTCGTCTTCGGAGGCCACTGATCAAGTAACGATGGCCGAGCGAATGCGTATGTCTTTTGAGGAGCTTGGGCCAACTTTTGTAAAGCTGGGTCAGCTTCTGGCGACCCGTCCTGATTTAGTTCCCGAGAGTTTTGTAGATGAATTTTCAAAATTGCATGATCGTGTGTTGCCACTGCCGTTTGAAACTATTGAATCGGTTTTAAAAGAAGAGTTCGGCGAGGATTTTAGTTCGACTTTTAAGTCCATCGAGCGCGTGCCCGTTGGGTCGGCGAGTATCGCACAAGTTCATAAGGCGATTTTGGTTTCGGGTGAAGAGGTCGTGATTAAGGTTCAGCGCCCCGGAATTGTTGCGACTATTAATGAAGACCTGAGTGTTTTGTATTTTGTCTCAGAGCTTTTGGAAATCTATATTCCGGAGTTAAAACCTTTTAATCCTGTTGGAATTGTAAACGAGTTTTTTAAGACGTTGGAGCTTGAGACTAATTTTGTTGTTGAAGCGAATAATATTCGCAGGTTTCACGAGAATTTTAAGAATGAGCCGAGTGTTGTGATTCCAAAAGTATATATGGACCTCACGACTGAACGAGTTTTAGTTCTTGAGGCATTGGCGGGCGAGCCGATCAGCGCAGAAGGTGCACTGAAAAAGCCGGGTGTGGATCCCAATCAATTGATCCGCGCAGGCTTGAAGGCCTATTTGAAAATGGTTTTCAAAGATGCCCTTTTCCACGGGGATCTCCACGCCGGAAATTTTTTCGTTATGAGCAACAACCGAATCGGAATGATCGATTTTGGGGTTGTCGGGCGGCTGAATAAAAAAACGCAGACGGGAATTGCCTCGATGATGGTGGCGCTTGCGACTGAGGATTACGAGCGACTCGCGCATGAGTATGTCGATATTTCTCCGTACAGTGATCGTGTTGAGGTGGATTTATTTGCGAAGCAGTTGCGGGATTTAATTGCTCCGTTTTTTGGCCTCACGATGAAGAATGTAAATATGGGTCGTGTTTTGATGTCTTCGGCATCGATTGCGGCTCGGCAGGGTTTGATTGTTCCGACTGAATTGATGTTGTTTTTCAAATCGATGATTACGATCGAAGGTTTGGGCAGAAGAATTCAGGATGACTTTGATTTTCTGACTTACTCTTTGGAGTTTGCTCAAGAGCTCGTAAAAACTCAGCATGATCCGACGAGATTTTTGACTGACGTGACGGAGATGGGAAGGGATACACGATCCCTGGTGCAGTCTTTGCCGCGGCAGCTGAAGTATTTATTGCGCAAGTGGAATTCCCCCGAGTATGCAGCAAAGATCAGAATCTTGGAGCTGCAAGATCTGAAGCGCGCGGTTGAGACATCGTCGAATATTTTATTTTTGGGTCTTGTGATCGGAAGTTTGTTATTAGGGGGATCGTACTTGCACGTGAATCAAACGGGACCGTATTTGTGGAATATTCCGGTGATGAGCACGGTATTTTTGCTGTCGGCATTGTTTTTAAGTATGCTTGCGTTTTACAATTATTTTAAGAAGTAGCGCTCCCGCAAGATCCGCTTAGATTGGTTACCTTAGGCGATCAGGTTATGAGCCCAACCATGGTCTATAGGGATGCATCCGAAAACGTTCCGCTACAAACACGAAATCTAAAGCAGTTTTAAGATAATGTTGATAAGAATCAAAATTATCGCCAAACAAGACTTAATAATCTCTAGTATCCGCCGAAGACATAAATAACGTTTGTTATTCATGGGCGACCTCCTTATGGTTTTGACCGTTGGGAAGCCATCCAAGGTATAAGATCCGAAACTTATACCCTAAAAGCGAATCTTGCAGAGAGCAGATTCGCTTTTTGCATTTTTGGGGCGAGCGTGCCGGACGATTGGTCGATGTGAGGTTTGATTGCTCGTCCAGTGCTCGTACAGGTTGTCAGGTTTGTCTTTTTAGTTTCAGAAAGAGTGCTCCCGCAAGATTCACCAGATTGGCCTTTTTACGGTTCGGGTTAACTAGCCCAACCATGGTCTATAGGGACAGTTCGCGTACGTTCCACTATAAACAAAGAATTATAATAAGTTGGAGATAATCGTGGTTAAAATCAGAATTATCTGCAAGCGGGCCTTAACAATTTTGAGAATACGCCGAATGAATAAATACTTGGTTTTATTCATGGACGACCTCCCTTCTAGTTAAGAACCGTAGGCCGGCCTGTCCAAAGTGGTTGCACATGCGAACAACCACCCTAAGGCGAATCTCGCGGAAGCAGGATTCGCCTTTTGCATTTTTGAGACGAGCACGATGAGTGACTGTTTTACCTGTAGTAACAATATGCTGTCCCAATTACGAATATTTTTAATCTTCGCCACTTGCCAAATTCGATTCAAATATTGAATAGTCAAAATAATTTGGCTAGGTCGGCGGGGGCAAAAAATGGAGTTTGGAAAATTACAAAATGTAGAGTGTGTGAATTTCGATCTCCCTCCAATTGATTCATATACCAAAAAAATATTAGGCGGAAAGCCGGCGGAAAATTTCACTCTCCATTTTGGTCTCCCAATCTGGGGACAAAAAGAATGGAAGGGAAAGATCTATCCAAAGGATGCTCAACCAAAAGAGTTTCTAAAATGCTACGCTCAGGTTTTTAAGGCGATCGAGCTCAATACAACTCACTATAGAATTCCTGATGAAAAAATGATTAAGAAATGGATCGCAGATACTCCTGAAGATTTTATTTTCGCTCCAAAATTCCCGCAGACTATTTCGCATGCTGCGGATTACGAAACGGTGATCGACGAAGCTCACGTTTTTTGCGACTCGATTCGTATTTTAGGAGCTCGCCTTGGAATGACATTCCTGCAAATTCCTCCAAGCGTGGGGCGATTGCAACTCTCGAATTTGGCAAAACTACTTGTGGCCTTACCAAAAGACATGAATCACTCAATCGAACTCCGGCACCCAAATCTTTTCAGAAACGGAATTCTATTGCCAAGTCTCGCGGAGTTTTTAACAAAGAATAATATCTCCACTGTGATCTCGGATGTGGCGGGAAGAAGAGATGTTTCGCATACAACTCTCACGACGAAGAAATTGATGGTGAGATTTATTGGAAATAATTTGCATAAGACAGATTACTCACGAATCGATGCATGGGCGAAGAGAATTGAGGAGTTTAAGGCGCTAGGGCTCGAGGAGCTGTACTTCTTTTGTCATGAGCATAATAATGAGGTTGCGCCGGAGATTGCGGGGTATGGCCGGCAGGTGATCGGCAAGCTTGGATTATTTTGAAGCCATGACCTTAGTCGAAGGAAGTCTATTGCATGGATTGTTTTTGAGGTAAGGTATCAATCTGTCAATGTATGCATTATTGAGAATGGCATGGGAACGATTTTTGGGGTCGTTTGCTTCCTGATCTGTCATAGGTCTTTTTAGCTTGTTTAACTTATCGTTTAATTCTTCGTTAACATTAGTAAAAATTCCGATCATTACAGCGACAGGCTCGCTAACTTTTTTCCTATTATTCCATTCTATTTTTAGGCCAAGTGAAACTAATTCTTTAACTTTTTTGTCGCCAACTGTTTTGGTTTCCGTCTTGGGATCGCAAATGAAGAATCCACTTCCAGATGCTCCGCGACCACCATTTGTGTTGTGGCCTACGTAATTGTCTGGACTTCCTGGTACCACCGATCTTCCATAGAACTTAATGTCGACATCAATATTTGGATTGTCTGTCATTCCCTCTCTGTCATGAATTTTTCCAAAGTTACAATATTTTTCTCCACCACGATTGAGATCATTGGGACCAAAATATGGAACTTGAAATGTTCCTAAAGATTCTCCTGGCCACTGTAATTCGCCATCTTTTCTATCAATTTGCACGAATGCAACGTCCTTGTCAGGGTGATACACTTCAATATCTTTCCCGTTTTCCTTACGATATGTCATCCAGTCAGGAGCTTCCGGATTTAATAACGGTCTCTCTTTACCATCTGATGTTGTTATCATTAGTTTTTCTGCTAGCTTGCCCTTTTTATCTTTAATACAATGCGAAGCGATGGCAACTGTGCAATAGTTAACCAACTGACCATGGCAGCCCCCCGAAACTGACGAAGTGACATACCCAACCGCAGAGAGCGGGTACTCAACATAAGCAACATTCAATCTAAGCTTGTCGGGATGTTGTACGGCTACTTTAACATTGGCAGGTCGCCCGCCTTCTAAACTATCCTCTTTGGAGAAGGAGTGTGGATAAGGAATCCGGGTTCTGTCTAACGTCTCTGCTCCAGTTGTGCGGAGCCCACAGTCTGGTTCTGTAAGCTTAGCAGTGCTGGCGAATGAAAAGAGATAAAGAAGTAGTAAAGTAAGCACTAGTTAAAGATTGTCATTTGTTTAAGAAATTGTCTACTCGACGATCAAATCCATAATCCGATTGGCCGAAGGTACCAACTTCAAAAACTGTTTCAGAATGAAACTCTTTAAAGTTAGATCAAAGTCCTGCCGATTAACTATCTATGTTCAAGGGGATAAGTTTAGCTTTTTTTTCTTTCCTGTTTTCTATTTCTGTTTACGGATTGGATAACTACAATTGCGTTGATGGTGATTGCCGTCGAAATCAAGCTCCACAAACCGATGAGGACTTTGGCGGGAGCGTCGGGTCTGGGAGCGCACGCAGTCAGATCTCCGATAAAAAGGAGACTGAGGTGGAAAAATTAGCACGGTGTCAGACCTTACGAGGTGATACTGAGGCCTTTGATGCGTGTATGGGTGTTGGCGATATGACAGGCAAGGCAGGGGTTGTTACACTTCCTCCCAATTCAAATAAGAATAATGATCCCTCAAAAAAAGCAGCTCAACAACCCGGAAAAACCGAGGGTTCTCAACAAGCCGGCGAGCCTGCAAAAGAACAATGCATAGAAAAATATTCCCGCCAGGTAACTGACGCTCAGGTTGGAAGAGGTGAGTGTCAGACCAACTCGGAAGAAACCGATAACGTATGCAACATTAATAAAGATAGTGGAATCAAAGGAATTGTGGATGCCGTCGCCGCCGTAGGAGTTGGCATTGGTACTATGACAATGTCATCTGCTGAGCTCGCTTGCTCCAAGATGGGAGACATCTCGCAAGGTTTGAACGGAGCGGTTGGCGCATTTAAAGGTTATTGCGGAAAATCGAAAAGCACTTGTGAACAATCCTGTGGTGATTCAAAAAGTAATATTGATCAGCTAATCAACGAGATAGAGAAAGATAACTCATGCGATAACAAAGGAACTGCTATTGCGGGTTTGAAGGAATACCTTGGTGAGATAAAAACGTATAGGGGTAAATGCGCGGGCCGACAACAAGACATCAATATGGCAATGCAAGCTGCAACGAATATGGTTGGAACTCACATGGCTTCGCAAAAGTGCGATCAGCTTTTATCAAAGCAAAATCAAACGTTCTGTCAGCAAAATCCAAATGCGCCTATTTGCAGCTTTTCAGCGGTTGTAAATTGCAATGATCCAAATACTGCAAAATCAAATCCGACATGTATTTGCGAGAAGGATCCAAGAAATTCTATTTGTGCAAACGGAGTTGGTGAGCAAACAGCTTCATTGGAACGTGGTGAAGCGGCGAGTTCTATCGGAGAGGGGGATCCAACGGGAGATGCATTGAAAAATGCTTCTTTTGGATCGCAAACTCCTTTTAATACTGATGGTGCCTATGCTGGCAATGTATCGGCAAGCTCAAACAACGGAAGAAAAACTGAAGCTTTTGGTGCGGGCGCTCAAGGCGGTGGCCTCGGTGGCGGCGATGGTTCAGCAAGTTATGGAGCGCGAAAGGCCGGAGGAGGTGGCAGTGGAAAAACAGCTGTACCTTCATTTGGATCAAGTGGTTCGGGTGGTGGCGGAAGTCGCGGAGGAATGCCTATGAGATTTGGCAGTCGTCCAAATGAAGAAGAAAGAAGCGGCTATAAATATAAAGTTGCACACACAAATACTAGAGGCCTGAAGGGATTCGATTTGAAAGCTCACATGAATAGCGGTTTTCAAAGACGTGGACCAGCTTCATGTTCGCCAGCACCGGGTATTGGCTGCGCTGACAATGATATTTGGAAAGTAATGAACTATCGATATAAGGATCAGCGTAATCGGCTTGATGGATGGTGATTTAGGCTTCTTGTAATCGCGAGTCCGTTGCCAAGGGAAGAATAATTTGAATTTTCGTACCAAGCCCTTCAATGCTTGAAACTCTCAGAGAGCCTCCAAATTCAATTATACATTTTCTAGCATGAGGTAAACCTAAGCCTGATCCGGATCCTGAATCTTTATTGAATGACTTACTTTGGGATAGCAATAGTCCATCATTGATGGATTGAACTAAGGATTCTGACATTCCTTTGCCTTTGTCTCGGATAGACAATGTTAGATTTTCACTGTCATTTTCTAAATTTATGAAAATATCGCCTTCGCGGTCTTTGGAAGCTTCAATTGAATTTTCTAATAGATTTGAGAGCAGGCGCTTGAAATGAGTTGGATCAACTTTGGACTTGATAGTATTTGTAGAACCCGAATACACAATGTTGCACTGCGAGTTCATGGTTTTTAAAAGTTTTTCCTGTCGCACTTCTTCAACTAAATCATAAATTTGGCTTACCACCATATTATAGGTTTTAGGTGGCGCATTGGCAGCTGCATGATTCTCCCGTTCAATACCCTGTTTGAGTAAATCATTGGATATATCATTTATTCTTTTGACTGCCTTTTTGGCTAATTTTTTTTTTGCATCCTGAGGATCAATTTCATCGTCGAAAATTATATTTAATGCCGACAAAGGACCGCGGATATCGTGAGCTACCTGCTTAGCAAGCAAAGAAAAATGCTCCATGCTAGACAGTCGAAATTCCATTAGCTCCTTTTCCGCTGCATTTTGAAATATTTTTTTTAGATGGAGAGCATAGTTGACGCCGATTCCAATCAATCCAATCCCGAAAGTAATATTCGTTATATTTGGCATCGAGTGAAACCCCAGGAATCTAGCAACGTCGCTCATAATTCCGAATACCATCAACGACACTAATAAGATTCGGAAAGCATCTCCCACTGAGGATTTTTTAAAGAGGGTAAGGAATAAAATAAAAGCTGCGATTAAATTTGATATGGTCATTAAAATTAACTCATATTTGTATAAAACCATTAAGTTAGATGTGTTAGATAGTATAAATATAGGAAAGTTTATAAAAATCAGATATGGCAAGATACGGTCGATTCGTATCCGCCTTTTCAGAATAGAATTTTTATCCAATAGGCTAAGTATATATACAAGTAACAAAATGCATGTTGTTGTGGAAACAAGGGCATTGAGTTTATAAATATGGATTGCTTTTTTAAAGAACGGATGAGCCCAACCGCTGAGAGTTACTCCTAACATACTTGCTGCAGCAGTTAGAAAAAAATAAACTTTTTGTTCATAGCTGTTAGAACACCCCCAGAAAACTACTAGAACAAATAAACCCACTGCGAAGGTTATCAGACCTATGTCTTTCCCTACGCTGTAAACTGTCTCAGTGAGGAGTTTTTCATAGGCCAGGTCTTCATATAGACCCAATCTGAGATCATTTGGGCGGAGAAAACCCTGTCGCGCTCCTATCAATGCTTTGATCTCAATGCGCAACGTGATTTCTTTATTGCAAATCTCATCGGGCAAGAAGGGGATAGCAATCCAGGACAAAGGAGACATTCGGTCTGATACTTTTGGGTCATTGTTCACATGAACGAGTTTTTCATTTACATAGATTCGGCTTTGATCATAGATTCGACCAATCATTAGACCGATAGCACCCTCTTGTTTACAAAGCGAAAAATTTGAAGGCGCAGTAAAAGAAACTGAATAAATCGCCTGTGAATACTTTCGTGCAATAGCTTCCTTCTGTGCCATTTCAAGGGTTGGAAATTTAATAGGTTCCTGATCTTCAGATATTTGAAGTGAAATCTTGGAATCAAGATCGGTTATTAAAATTTCCGCATATGAATTGGTAGTAAACGCCAAAGAGAAAGAAAAAAGAAATAAGAATCGCCTCATTCAGATTTTCTCTCCTGAAACAACAAAGAGAAGTCCTTGAGCATAGCAATTTTGTAGTTTCGCCCAGGCCACAATGTCTTCTCGCACCTGAATCGCCAGGGGCACCCAGCTTGGATCAATTCCGAAATGAGCTGATTGTGAATTTAAAAATGCAAAGAAGTTGGGATGCAAGTTAGCATTATTAATAAACCCCGAAATATACTGGACATTTTTCAAGCCGATCTTTGCTAAAGATGATGTAAGTATTTCTGGTTTGCAATGGTTAATTTTTAAATAATCTCGTCGAAGCTGCTTTAATCGATATAAGCTCTCAGCACTTTGAATTTTCGGGGTATAAGTAAAATATCTTGCGTCTGATCCCATCACCAGAAATTTTCCATTTGGCTTTAAAAGCCGTTTTACCTCTTCAAGCAGATTCATCACATAGTTGTCTTGCATATGCTGAATAAAGAGACGCGAAACTATTATATCAAAAGATGATTCTTTAAGATTCTGGCATTTTATAAGTGCATCCGATTGACAAAAGGAGATGCGTTTGTCTTTCAAAAATTTTAAGTTGGCACTTTCGATAGCTAAAGCAGAGCTGTCGATTCCTAAGGCAAACTTGATATTAAATTTGTCTTGAATGTTTTTCGTGTGAACGCCAGTGCCGCACCCTATATCTAAAAGCTGCGAAGAACTCTTAGTCTCCTCAAGGTTTAATCTATCAAGTAGTTGTGATTCAATTGACCATAGTTTTTCCACTTGATGATCGAGGCGGAAGGTTTCAGAGAGTCCTGTGCTATTATTAGGAATTGCATGATTGCTCGTGAACTCTTTTTCGGCTTTAAACCTATTAAAGTTTAACGAAAAATCAATTCTATGCTGAAGAGTATTAGAGCGCAGGAAAGAGTTTGGGGCATACCCACATATTTCAAAATTTGCACCGAGTAAAGTTCGAATTGAGCGAATGTTCTCGTGACCGACGTGGGTTTCTAACCGTTCTGTCTCTGGGAAATTGACAAAAACTCTATCGACTAAATCTTTAAGAGCGTGCTTACTAATTCCTTTACCTCTAGATTTTGCTTCGATTGCTACCGCAAAGTTCACTAGGAGGCTATTAGGGTAGGATCTTATCCAATACAATCCAAGCGGCTGTGAAGCTTCCACATATAAATAAATTTGAAATTTCGACTTTTGATTCTGCTCCGACAAATGCTCGGCAAGTTCTAAATAGGACATCCGATCTGGTAAACCGATTTGTTCTCCAAACTTGGGACTAGGATTTAATAATTTTTCAATAAATTGAATATCGGAAGGGGAGGCAAGTCGGAAACAGAAGTCATTCATTAGCAACTCCTTACAGCCGAGGGACGGTAAAGTTGTATAAAGGCAATCAAACTACAAAATACAAGTGCTGCTACATAGACCAAGTTGCTCTTGTCCAAGAATATTAGAAGGAACTGTATTCCTCCCCCTAGGACCGAAGCTGATTCAAGCCAAGCATGAACTTGAGAGCTATTTGAACCACAGTCTTTTTTGACAGATTCATATAAAAAGGCTGAGAACAGAGAATCGAGGTACGAAAATAGAACTAATGAACTTATTGCCGTTAAGACATTGCTCGTAGATAGAGAAACTCCCATTAGTGCAATTGACATAAATTTCGAAAATACAGCCAGGAACTCAAGTGATGACGGATAAAGACTAAAAATTCGGCTTAACAATTGTTTGTGAAACAAGATCGGAACTGTACCGGCCGTTATATATAGGACTATGGCCAATTGAATTTCTAAAGGACTAAATCCTAAATTAGTTTTGAAAGAAAGATTGTACTGTGAATTCAATGTCGACGATGCTAATCCTATTACGAGGCCGATAAGCACAAAAGAATAGAATTCCATTCCAGAACTAAGTGGAATTTGTATGGGCTCATTTTTGCCCTCTATAATAAATGTATTCTTACTATAAAATTTCCAGAAGCAGTATGCTAAAATCGTTCCCAAAAGAAAACTTACCGCTACTATTATAGTGTTTGCCACTAATGCTTGTAGAATCAAGCCAACACCCCAAAAGCAATTGGAAAGACTCGTATATGCAATTGAAGAAAGAACCGACTTGTGGGTTACCAATGTGCGTAACGAAAGAGAGAGAAAAGTTTGAAAAAAAATTCCCACGACCGAAATCATGATTAGTCTATAAATATCTCCGGCAGGAAGTACTGCAAAAAGAAACATGCAAAGAGTCACCCAAGCTAGGGACCAAGTAATAACTTTATTTTGGTTTGTCTTCCATATTTTAGGGAACAGCAATGAACTCATAAATCGGACTATTCTCTGTAAAAGTACAAATAGACCGCTCAAAGAAAGCAGTGAAAGACCGGTGTTAAAAGCCTCAGATCTAAAGGCAATCTCGTACAACGGAATTATAAAAAATAGTCCTGAGGTGAGGCCAGTGAAGGCTACCAATAGACCAATTATAAGATTAGGGCTTCTAAAATTCATAAACACACTTTTGTTAACGTGTGAATAGCAATGAATATGCCCGCTGATTCACATTGAGACGAAACTGGGATAAAGCGCGAGTATCTTTTTTTCATGACTGTCTAAGGTATGGACAGTCCCATTTCGAGAATCCCCCTGCACAGACTGATGTCCAGTCCTGTTTCCGCCGATAAGTTGGTATTGGGGGAGGAAGTCGTGAATCCTGGTCGCAGACTTTGGTTTCTTACTAATCTTATTAGTCGTGAAAAATATGAAGGGCTTTCTACTCGTAGGACTCGTGATATTTTTCGGTCTATTGGTAAAGATGATAAAACTAGTTGGGTGCTTTGGACTGATGGATGGAGGGACTGGGTCACCATTTCTGTTGTCGAGGCTACCGGGATCGCGCCTGAGTTGTTTTTTTCTCCTCCTGAGAGTTACCTTGTTGAGATGACCAAGGTTCGTCGTGAGAACACCATGACACTTTGGCATGAACAACAGAATGAGTTTTCTGCTGAACAAGTTAAAATCAATGTTCGTGATGGCAAAATCGATGCTCCTCATAAAATTGAAATTGATCACAAACGTGCTGTGAATGACTCTTCGCTTTTGAATCAGCCCAATAAACGTACAACTGATCGCCTTGATATGCGCCTTGAAGTGATATTGTTTGCTCGCAAAGGCAGCTTTCGTTGCCGCTCCATCAATATCTCTTTAGGTGGAATTTTACTTGATTCCGAAATTCCACCTAGCTTTTTGACCGAGGCATTCGAAGTCGTCATTATGAATCCGATAAACAAAGCTGAGTCCCTTAAGTTCGAAGGAGAAGTCGTTGGTGATGCTAACGACCGTCGCCGACTCAAGTTTACTGAGCACAAAGGGCACAGTAAATCGAATCTTGAAATTCTTTTAGAGAGATATAAATCACGCGCACACTACGCCGCCTAATTTCGTATTTTCGGATTCTATGAAAGCATGAGTTCTTGCGGTAATAACATTTCTAATTTTCTGTTGAAAAAACTGGGATCGATCGGTTTTGGAATGTAGTCCGTGCATCCAGCTTCTAAACACTTTTCTTTATCACCCTGAAGATTATGCGAAGTCACTGCCAAGATCGGCTTTTCAAAACCTCGTCTTCGCAACAGCCGCGTTGCTTGATAACCATCCATAATGGGCATCTGAATGTCCATTAATACAACGTCAAAAGGGTTTGCTGATTTTTCGGCACTCAATATCGCCTCTACCGCATCTTTGCCGTTATTGGCCGTTGCCAAATCCACATTCAACTTCTTTAAAAACTTGGAGATCACCAGTCGACTATCCGGAGAGTCCTCCACAACCATCACCTTTCGATGATGCGCCGGAACTGGAAGAAGGGCCGGAGTCTCTACCTCTTGGATCTTTGCTTCTTCTTCTTCCAGGATCGGGATTTTAAGTCTGAAGTTAGAGCCCTTTCCAAAAATGCTTTCTACTTTTAAATGACCCTGTATTTGCTCGGTCAACATTTTAGAGATCGAGAGGCCAAGACCTGTTCCGCCAAATTTGCGGGTGTGAGCACTTTCGATCTGATTAAATGGTTTAAATACGGCAGACTGATATTTATCCTCAATTCCAATTCCTGTGTCGATTACTTGAAACTCCAGACTTGAATTTATTTTCTGCACCTTCAGAACAATTCCCCCCGATTGAGTGAACTTAATCGCGTTTTGCAAAAGGTTGATCAAAACCTGCTTGGCCCCCTGAGCTTTAAAAGACACCGCTTCGGGCACATCTCGTGCAATGTCCAAGAGCATGTAGAGACCTTTTTGCTGAGCCTCCATCCTGAACTGAGCAAGAAGATCGTTGCAAAAGAATCTGATCTTCGTCTTTTCTCCCTTTATGCCAACCGGAATCCCAGCCTTGAGTTTACTGAAATTCAAAATTGAATTTACAACATCCAACAAAAAGTTTTCATTTCTTTTCATTACAGACAGGGCGTCGGTGTAGCGAGGAGGCAAATTGTCCTCATGAGCCCAGTCATCCATAAGATCTGTAAATCCTTTTAAAGATGTAATAGGAGTCCTAAGTTCGTGACTCATATTCGATAAAAACTCGTCTTGAAGTTTCCGCATCTTTTTTGCTTCAACAGCTAGTTTCTCGTTCTCAAGTCTCATTCGCTTGCATTGATTAAAAAACCAAAGAGATGCAAAAAAAAATAAAAATAAAAGCACGAGCCCATAAGTCATTTTAGATTCTCCTTCATGACTTCAAGCTTGATAATTGGAGCCGGGGTCAAATAATTGTTCCTAGTTCTTAAAAAATGATAATCAGTGAACCTGTCATTCGAGATGCGATTAAAAGCCACCCACATAATACCTTCAGCCACTTTTTGATACTCAGGAACATGGGAAAAGAAAACGATGACCTTCTGCTTGTTTAAAGCGGCTAACCTGTTGATTTCGCTGAGGGTAGGGGTGACCGTCTCGATGAATATCTTGCCCGCCGGAAACTTAACGGATCGGAGTTCTACTTTTTGTACTTCTTCGATAAGACTATTCAGTCGACTCTCGTTTTTTAAAAAATCTGAGTTGTCCACAAGAAAACTTTTTATCACGCGCATTTCAAGTTCGTTTTGTTTAAGGCCCGCTTGTTTGGCAAGCTGGCGCAATTTTGATTCTGCTGTTGTTGAGTCCTCCGCTAACACGTCAACTCTATAAGAGTCGGCGGTTCTTTCTACACCAGTTACAAGGACGTCCTTTTGTTGTGCAGACAAGGTTTGAAATTCTTTAAATCGAGATCTAAGTGAATACTCCGAAATCATCGAGTAAATAACCAAAAGCACCAATAGGACTCCGATTCCTGCAGCCATATAGAGAAACGGTCCTGTTCGTCTGGCCTTCTCATTTGCAAAATCTGTTTTTTGCTCTAACAAGCATTCCTCAAGAGCCTCGTCACAAGAAATGAATAAACTGGGACTAGGATTTTCTTTTGCAAGTTCATTAGAGAATCTCGAGAAGATGTCAGTGGAAATTTCGCAAATTTTTTGCGTAACAGAACTCGGAATAGTCCCTCTTGCAACGGCCGCAATGAGTGCGTCTGGTCCCTCGGTAATCAAAATTTTCAAGTTTCCAAGCTCAATACTTTCTAACTGAATTTTTTCACTTTTTAAAAACACGTCCTCGGCAAAGTCCTTGACGGCCTCCAACATCCCCGAAAATGTAAGACGATCCATTTCAACCGCACCGCTCGCATGAACTTGTTGTAAAATGTTGGCTGATTTACGATGAATCAAAAAGATGTGATCAATTCGATATACAAGGCAGTGCTTGAGAACTACCTCCGCAAGAGTCACTCCGGTAACGTAAGACTCATATCTCCACTTGAGTCCCTGCCATGAGAAAGCTTGTTCCACAACGATCTGCACAGATTGAACCCAGTTCTTAAAAGCTTCTGCCACAGCCTTACGAATGGCTGGTCCCATCAACGGAAAAATAATATGTGCCATCTTATCGCGGTTCTTAACTACGGACCGACCCATAGCTTTTTCAACCATCGGACTAAATGTTGTTTCTATTTTATTATTCTGGGCAACACTCAGTCGAAGGGCGTCGGGAAGAACGGTGCTCAAATGAGAAATAGAATTCAAAAGATCAATCTTTTGATCCAAGAGCCTTATTTTTTCTGCCTGTTCAGCGATGATCTTTTCATAGTTATCAATCACGATCCTATTGAGCAGAAAAATCTCGTTATTTTCACACTCAATGGTGTTTTCCATTCTTCAACTCGGTTTTTGTGTTAAGGCGCATCGCCCATTCGTTTAGCAGCTCGATCAAAACAGTACGGTCCACTTTGCGTTGATCCAAAAGATTCAGATCCTCTTTCATAATCGCCGCAAATTTATTTTGTGTCGAATGAATGTCTTCGCCAATGGATTTGGTGCGATTGAGGATGAGATGACGGAGTTCAGCAGCCTCAGCATCATAACGTTGCATCGCTTTTTCCAAAACCTCGTGTTCCGTCCGTCTTCGGTCGCTCAAGCTCTTAATTTCGGTTTTAAAAAAGCTCTCGAGATCGGTAAGGCGAGAAATGTATTCAGTTCGAAGAGCGGTTACTTCGGTTTCAATTTTTAATTTCAGATTGGCGATCACTTTTTCCTGTTCACGCAACCGGGCTCCAAAAAGAATATCGGTGACTTGATCTATGGGCGAATTGTTTTCGGTCTCAAAATTCGCATTTTGAGCTTTTGGTGGCTGACGTGTCGTAGGTTCCATCGTCTGTCCCTTCTGTTAGGTCTGAGAAACAGTTGCAGTTTGTGAAAACGAAGTCATGTTTAGAAATGGTCACCAGAACCCTGTGGATAAAGGCCTTAACATGTTTGTAGAAATTTATAAAGTTCACATCATCTTCAATTGAAGAAAGGTGCTGGGATAAACCCAGCACCGGTTATTTTGTCGAAGACAAATATTCGTCATTGTCGAAGACAAATACCTATCGATTATCCCAACAGTTTCAATGCCATCTGCTGCGTGGAATTGCTCTGTCCTAAGACCGAGATTCCAGCTTGTAACAGGATACTGTTTCGAGTCAGTTCGGCAGTTTCAGCTGCTACATCTGTATCTCGAATTCGTGAATTTGCTGCAGAGTAGTTTTCGTCTGCGATTTGCAAATTCGTGAACGTGGATTGGAGTCTGTTTTGGAGGGCTCCAAAATTAGCGCGTATCGCATTCACTGATACGAGCGAATTATCCACGACATCGATGCTCATTTGAGCCATTTGTTTGCTAGCAACTGATTCTGCCGTCAAACCCAACGATTCCAAAGTGGCATTTGCCGCCGCCGCATTAAAAGAAATGCGGTCTTTGAAATTGTCGTTATGTACTCCAACCTGAACATCGATCACACCACCAGTTCCATTTAACAAGTCATAACCGTTAAACTGTGTCGATTCTGTAATACGTTGGATCTCACTTTTAAGCTGCTGATACTCGACATCGATGAACTTTCGTTCTGTGTCACCGACCGTGTCTGAAGCCGCTTGGATCGCAAGCTCTCGAAGTCTTGTAAGAATTGACGAAACCTCGTTCAATCCTCCTTCTGCTACTTGCACCAGTGAAATACCATCTTGCGTATTTCTAGCTGCTTGTCGCATACCGCGGATTTGTGCTCTCAAGTTTTCACTGATCGCCAATCCGGCAGCATCGTCTGCAGCTTGGTTGATACGAAATCCTGAACTTAATCGGGCCATTGCCTGGTTCTGAAATCTAAGCGTATTTGTTAGATTTCTTTGCGCGTTTAGAGATGCAGGATTCGTTGCAATACGTAAACCCAACTCATCCTCCTTGTGTCATAAAAGGTCCTCCTTGAACATGCCATCCTTTGGCCAAAGATCCGTCGTGGATCCGTTGCTTCGAACTTCGGCACACATCTCTGCGCGATG
>JBFWYS010000006.1:0-24422 GCA_050186175.1 Pseudobdellovibrionaceae bacterium | reverse complement strand
AGATCTTTACCTGGAAAGGAATGATCCGATTAAACGAGCAAAAAGACAAAAGATCCGTGGAAAGCTTCAAGAGGAAGGAAATCCGAAGACTAAGAATTCTGCGAGGGGAGAAGGAGCTCAAACTAAACTCGCAAATCCACTCAAAGACAAGGAAAAAACTAAAGCTGTAGACATACAAAAAGAAAGTGTTCGAGCCAAAACTATCAATGATTTTACGGCCCCCAAATCCAATGTCATTGGCCATCGAGGTGGAGTTGAAAATGCTGGCTTTAAGACTATGAGCAATGGCGATGGAGAGGCGAATGTGAAGAAGCCCTCAACAGAAGCTGAAGGAAACTCTACTGTGTCACATAATTTGCAAGGCCCAGGCCTTACTCCGGAAATGCACGCGTCAAAAATTAGAAAGCCTTTGAAGGCTTCGATTAAGCACTCGGTTCAATTAAAATATAACTCTCAATGTGCTCACACAGATTCAAGCGGCAAACGTTGTTCTCAAAGAAGACACTTAGACGTTCATCATATTAACCAGGTGTCACAAGGCGGAGGAGATGAATTAGAAAATCTAACCCTGCTTTGTTCTGGCCATCATAAGATGATTCATTTCTTACAATCGCTACAATGAGTGAGGAGAAGCGGTTCAGTGCTGTTCGGTTCAGACACGACGAAAGACATCCTGTCATGAGGACGATCCCGTCCTCATTCACCTAGGAACACTGGTATCATGCCCAGTGTTCCTAGGTGCGGGGCAAATAAAAGGGCGTCTCGTAGAAGTTGGGAGTTGGTGGGAAAAGTCTTTAACCGACTCCGACAAGAGCTTCCTTGACCGAACGGCATTGGCCGTCTTGGTAGAAAAGCGAGTTTTACCAGAGGTGGATGCAAAGAAGGTCCTAAAAGTATTTGGCGGCCACGAAGGCCGCTAATCCCGGGGTTCGGGGCGCGATAATCCTAGCCGGGCGCCCCCCCGATTGAACGACGCATGTACTCTGTTTGAAAATCCAGTTTATAACATCAATGAACATCTATACTCTATCCGTCCTCTGCCAAAGCAAATGGTCCGCAAGTACACAAGCCACCATAGCCTCGATCACAGGAACCGCTCTCGGCACAATACAGGGATCATGTCTTCCCTGTTTGGCCACATCGAGAACGGAAGATGTCGGTTTGAAAGCAACTCTCAGATCTAGAATTTCGCCTGTGGAAATTCCGCCGCGGAGACCTCCGTAAGGAGATTTCGTTCTGGCGTGAAATTCACTGCCTTCTTGATCCAGACTTGCAAAACCTTCTCCGAGTTCGAAACCTGCTGTTGCTCCAATACTCATGACCGCACTTGCGAGATCCGCCTTAAGTTTATGGAATACAGGTTGTCCCAAACCAGGTGGTAAACCGTGAACTTGAATTCTTGCGAGTCCACCGTAGCTCTTGCCTTGTTCTTTTGCTGTAAGGAGAAATTTTTCGACTTCATTTGCTTTTTCTGAGGGGAATCGAGCTGAATAAGCTTCGACGGCATCCTGATTTTTTACGACCTCAATTTCTTTTGGATCTAATTTAAAAGGACCGATTTGTTCCGCAAAACCCACAATCGAAATATTTGGTGCCATCGCCTTGATCATCATGCGAGCGACACCTCCCGCCATCACGCGAGCGACCGTTTCTCTTCCCGATGAGCGACCGCCTCCGCGAAAATCCGTATGCCCGAATTTATTTTTCCAGACATCATCGGCGTGGCCAGCACGCGGAGAGTTCTTTATCTTTGCATAGTCGTCTGACTTTGCATCCTGATTTCGCGTGAGGATCGCAATCGGAGTTCCTAAAGTTTTTCCCTCAAAAACGCCGCTCAAGATTTCTGGCATGTCGCCTTCATTACGATTCGTAACGATAGTTTGTCCGGATGGAGTTTTTTGTCCCGGTTTACGTCTTGCTAATTCTCTTTTTAACATATCTTCTTCAAATGTAATTCCGGCGGGACAGCCATCGATAATGACACCCAATGCAGGTCCATGGCTTTCGCCAAAACTTGTGACCACAAAACGAGAACCAAAAGAATTAGCCCCGCTCATTTTAAAGTCCTATTTTTAGAAACAAGTTCATTGGCATTTTTCCCATGTTTCTCTTTGTTTCTCAGCCTGTGCCTTAAACATTTTCTCGCCCGAGATGTAGCTTGCGTTTTTAAGAAGAGCAAACTCTTTTCCAGAAGAATTTTCTCTGTAGTTTAAATCAATTACGAGCTCAGGGCGCCAGGCCTCTGGAGGCTTAAAAAAATGACCGTTTTCGTCGCGCGAAGCACCCCAAACAACGACCTCCGGAGAAAATTCCGTCGCTTTCGGAGTCTTTTCATCAAGTGCATCACCGTTTGATCCTTTATAATACCGAGCCGTTGGAAATGTATCCTTGAGCGCACCCAGAGTACCACCCCCACCCCAGACTGCGATTTTGGTAAAGTTACGGACATCATCATGATACTTGAAAAGCCCTTCGATATCTGTGTTCTCACCTCTCCACTGCGACTTATGCAGATCAAAATACAAAGTATTTACGGATTCCACTTTTTTCGCCTTTTCCGAAGTTTCTCCGCATAAAACAAAAGCTTGCCTCTTCAGCGGTGAAGTGACCGCTGCAAACTGCAAACCCATTTCACGAATGATTGGCATTGCCTCTTTCCACTCATTTTCTTTTATCTGAATAGCATAAATAGGCACATATCTAGCTTTAAAAAAGTCATGTTGTTCGACTGGAGTCCAACTGTGATCAACAGGATCTCCTAACACAGCCGCAAATCGATAAGGATCGTCCAAACCAGAGAGCCATTGAAAAAGAGTTGGCTGATCCGCACTCGAACCCTCACCCTCTCGAAAGAAATTAATTTTATAAACATCTTTATGCAAAAGCCGATACCAAGCGAACCGTCCTTCTGGTGAACGCGGCAGAAAACTTCGATTTTCTTTTCTCAAAATTCCCCATAGATGGCCCTGTCGTAGCTCCTCAAAACTTTTAATCTCAACACTGAGCTTTAAGTGCGATTTTCCACGCCCCGCAATTTCAAGTTTATTGATACAATCTTCAATTTCGCCTTTTCTTTCGTGCAAAGACAAAACAGGCGGAACTCCGTAAGGACAGTCGCCTAATTCCATGGCCCAATCATAAAGACCAAACCCGGCTAACTCTCTAATGCTAAAGTTAGATTTCTTTTGGGACCGAAATGAATAAATAATTTTCTTTTTCGGAATCTGACTCAGAACTAACTCAATTTGTTCTTGAGATAGAAGATCATCCCGGATTTCAAAGTAATCGACTTCCCATCTATTGCGAGTATCCCACCATCTTTTAAAAATTTCAGGCGTTAGCATATTTTCTGGCAACAGGGTGAGACATCCCTTCACGGCCGAAAGCTGGTTGATAAAAACTCGTTTTTCAGTTTCGTTTTCCGTGATTCCTTCAGGTAAGGTCCAAGCGGAATTTGCGCGCTTTTTAAAAAGTGGGTTTCTTTGTTCATACCTTAAGATTGATTCTTCCAATGGTGGGACATCTGGATTTAGGCGCGGTCTATCGAGAAATATCCTTCCATCTTTATCCGTTTCCCGACGAATCCATAGACAAAAGACATCTTCCGGAATCTGATCGACAGGAAATCCTGCGCCCAAAGCAAAATAAACCTGAGAGACCTCCGCAAATCTCTTGGCCTTTATCAACGTAGACTCAAAAACCTCCCTTTCGATTTGCCTAAAATAAGACTCCCCTTTTTCGAAGAGAGAGACAATAGATCCCCTTTGAATTTCAATTTCTGTATCCAAGTCATAAAAAATAGCGTTTGAATCGTATTTTCTCAGTCTTTGTAGAAGCGCTGTCTTTCCTGTGCCACGATGTCCGATCAAACACGTTAGCATGGACTCACTCCCAAAGTTTTCCAGAAAAGAGGAAAACTCTTCTCGACCACTTCTGGGTTTTCAATGATTAAAGGGAAACCTTTTAATCTAAGTAAACCTGCAGCCATTGCCATTCTATGGTCATGATCTGGATTGAATCTGGTCGCAGACAGCAAACTCGGTTTTCCACCAAAAATTCGCAAGCCCCCTTCGATCGCCTCTGTCCATATACCAACTGATTTTAAAAGTTCGGCTGTCTTGGCAATTCGATCAGACTCCTTATAAATCAACTGAGAAGCTCCAGAAAGTTCAGAGACCCCATCTGCAAAAGCGCACAAAACACTAAGAACTGGAAATAGATCTGGGCAGTTATTCAAATTCACCTTTATCGGAAGAATCTTCTCCGCTTTTTTGATCTCTAGAATATGACCTGAGTAATACTGTGGGATATTCATCTTCGCGAAGATCTCAACAAAACGTGAATCGGGCTGAAGACTGCGGATTGGGAATTCTTCTGTTTTTAACTCTCCGTCTAATGCGGCCGCGGTGGCCAATGAAAAAAGAGAAGAAATATCCATTTCGACATCATAAGTGGCACTTAAAACTTTTTGGTGTGGAAGCAAAGTGAGCTGATCACCCACTTCAAGAACTTTCATTCCCATTTCTCGGCAAAATCGCATCGTCATTTCAAAATAATCATCCGACACCGATTCTTCAGATAGAAAAATTGGAATTTCAAAATCCAAATTCCAGGCGTTTAATAATAGACCTGAAGCAAACTGGCTTGAAAATTTTCGACTGATCTCAAGGGGCTTCTTCGGTCGTCTCCATCCTTCAGACTGAATCAAAAGAGCGTTCCCTTGAAATTCACTCTTCACCCCCAGTTGGTCAAGAAGGGAGATTAAATCCGAATGTGGTCTTTCCCTAAGTCGCGGATGCATTTTTAATAAGTGTTTGCCAGGCACTCTTGAAACTCGAATGGCTAAAAATCTAAAAGTCGTTCCACCCTCACCGCAATCAAAAGTATTCTCAAACTTTTGAATCGCCGCCAACGAGTTACGTAATTGAAGAATATCTTTACTTAAGGCCTCATCTTTTGAAGCCTTTTCAATTTTAAGGTGCGGAAAATATGACTGAGCAATCAGAGCGCGGTTCATCAAAGACTTAGAACAAGAGGTTTCTCCGAAAAACAAAAATGAATTCACTTAACCAGCCCCTGCCTTCGTGCGGCCAGAATCACCTCATCGATTGAGGTCGGCTCTACCTGCGGACTGCCAAGATGCCTTAAAAACACAAAGTTGACCTGGTCTTTTTTATCTCGTTTTTTATCCTGCAAAAGCATTTTCCGCATTTGTACGGCCGAAACTTTGGGCAAAGTTTTTCTCTGCAGCTGAATTTTTTGTATTGCATCGTTCACCCACGAGTCTTGGTGAACTTTTTCATTAGACCAGAGTAAAGAAAATTTTAATCCATGGCCCACAGACTCTCCGTGCGAAATTTTAAAAAGGCTCTCAAATACATGGCCCATGGTATGGCCTAGATTCAAAATCTGCCGATAACCTTTTTCCTCAAACGGATCTTGCTCAACGATTTTATATTTAGCGGCGATTGCTAAAGGGAGCCAGTCCCAAATATCCTCTTCAGAAACATCGGACTGGTTGAGCTCATTCCAAAGCACACTATTCTCGATGAGGGCTATCTTAAGAATTTCGTTAAACGCCTCTAACCATCTTTCCTTCGGCTGAGAACACAGCAGATCTTTAACTAAATAAATTTCTTCTGCCTGATAAAAAGTTCCGAGTTGATTTTTAAAGCCCTTTACGTTTAGAGCCGTTTTCCCACCGTGAGCGGAATCCACGGCCGCAAGCCAGGTCGACGGAATTTGGATCAGCCGGACTCCACGCTTATAAATACTCGCGGCAAATCCACCAAAGTCCCCGACAGAGCCACCACCCAAAATAACAAAAGTAAGTTCGCGACTGGGCAAAGACTCAGAGAGCTTTAAGATTTTTTCAATATGCGTTGAAAAATTTTTGATATCTTTTAAATCTTCGCCGGCTTTAGCGCCGTAACTATGAGTAAAGCCTGAGATCCATTTTTCTGTTTTTGGAAACTTCAAAAGAGCAGAGTCAAAAATCAATACACAATGAGATCCGAGCTCTTTAACTTTTGGAAAAGATCCCGAAAAATTGAGTTTGGGTTTTTGATATCTAGACACCAGCCACCTTCTCGGCGTGATGACAAGCCACTTGCCCCCCTAAAAAGCTACGCAATTCAGGGACCTGAGCTTTGCAAGTTTCGGTGGCAAAAGGACAGCGCGTATGAAAAGAACAGCCAGAAGGAATTCGGGTTGGCGAAGGCATCTCTTGCGTTTTAAACTCGTTCTGCGAAACACCCTGGCCAAATTTAGGAGTACTTTCGAGAAGTAACAGCGAATAAGGATGTCTCGGCTTTTCAAAGAGAGATTTTTTATCAGAAATCTCTACGATTTTTCCTAGGTACATAACCGCCACGCGATGAGCAATAAAACGGACGACTGATAAGTCGTGTGAGATAAAAATATAAGTGAGCTTTTCTTTCTGTTGTAAATCACGAAGCAGGTTTAAAACTTGGGCTTGAACGGAAACGTCGAGGGCAGAGACAGGTTCATCACAAACAATGACTTTAGGTTTTAAAATCAACGCCCGCGCAATCCCAATTCTCTGTCTTTGCCCACCACTGAACATATGCGGATAACGAGTGGCAAATTCAGGACGAAGCCCGACTTCCAACATAAGTTCAGAAACACGATTTTTGATTTCAGAAGGGCTCAAAGTATTTTTGATCACCAAAGGTTCAGCAATCAAGTCCATCACCCGTTTTCTTGGGTTCAAACTCGAATACGGATCCTGAAAAACCAATTGAATTTTTTCAGACCGCTCCTGAGGCGACAAGGTTTCAAGCCCTTTTCCAAGATAGGCCGCAGACCCCGAAGAGGCCGACTCAAGTCCCACGATGACTTTAGCGAGCGTGGATTTTCCACACCCCGATTCTCCGACGATGGCCAAAGTCTCACCTTCGGCCAATTCGAAACTCACTCCACGCAAAGCGCAGACATCCACCGGCTTCTGTAAAAAGCGTGGAAGATGGTACGTTTTTTCTAAAGAGGAAATTTTGAGTATTTCGGCCATTCGTTATTTCTCGGTTTTTTCTTCCGTTTTATTTTCGACCTTAGCTTCTTCTTTCTTCTCTGAGAACTCAGCTTTAGCTTTTCTATAAGATTTTTTTAGTTCTTCAAGGGCAGAAAGAGTTCCGGCTTTTACTTCGTCCCAAGCTTTACCCGTGCTGGTCTTTAAACTTTTTAGTTTTGCAGAAACACTTTCTTGGTCTTTTTCCAAGTTCTCAATTTGCGTTTCCATATCTTTTTTTGCGGCGCCCGTGACTTTTTTTGTTTTTTTCTTTAGCTCACCAATTTCGGCTTTGAGCTCCCCAAGACTTTTCTCAAAACTCGCCTGAACCTCTTCTTTTGTTTCAGAGGCGGACGTTTTTACTTTGTCGACTGTACTCTCATCCGCAAATGCCAAAAAACCAAATACAAGGGCAGCTGCTAAAATAAATTTTGTCATAACTTCCTACCTATCTCTTTCCTTCTGCTAAAAATTCAGAATAGTTTTTTGCCACTCTTGGATAAAAACAACTCACTTGATGCAATCCACCAGCTAAAGCCGGAGTTTCAATTTTACATTTTTCTTGGGCATACGGACATCGGGGATGCAGCTGGCACCCATTTGGACGATGAACAAGATCCGGAACCACGCCCGCGATTGCGGGTAAACGATCCAGCCCTTGCGCTACGCTGTACGCAGGCAAACTTTTCAATAGGGCTTCTGTGTACGGATGTGCTGGGGTTTGAACCAATTTCTCAGTTTGATTCACCTCTGCGACTTCTCCTGCGTACATCACCGCAACTCGAGAAGTATTTTCCGAGATCAGCGCAAGATCGTGAGAAATCAAAATCATCGACATCTTTTGTTCCTTTTGAATTTTTCGGAGCAAAGATAAAATCTGCGCTTGAATTGTTACGTCTAGCGCAGTTGTCGGCTCATCAGCGATCAAAAGTTTAGGCTTACAGGCAATGGCCATCGCAATCATTACACGCTGACTCATTCCACCTGAGAGCTGATGAGGATATGCTTTCAATCGCTCTTCAGGGTCTGGAATTCCAACCAGTCCCAAAAGTTCGCGAGCTTTGGCTCGCGCGGACTCACGACTTGTTTCATTGTGCATAAGTAGAGTTTCTTCAAGCTGATATCCCACATTAAATGCAGGATTCAGAGAGCTCATTGGGTCTTGGAAAATCATCGAAATCGCTGAACCGCGAATTTTTGACTTTTCGCGCTCATTCATCGCAAGCAATGACTTTCCTTCAAATAAAATATCCCCTGTGATCACTTTTCCGTTTGGAGGAAGGAGTCCCATAATCGCATAACTTGTCACACTTTTTCCAGAACCCGACTCACCAACAATACCAAGAGATTCACCTGCAGCAACGGAGAGAGAGACATTACGAAGAGCTATTAGTGGCCCCCGTGAGGTCGAAAACTGAACTGAAATGTTTTTCATCTCCAATAAATTCGACATGTCCCTCTCAACCTATCTTCTTAGTTTTGGGTCAAAAGCATCGCGGAGCCCATCTCCGAGAAGATTGAACCCTAAAACCACTACCAAAATACAAATTCCAGGAAGTGTCACAAGCCAAGGAGCTGTCTCGATAAAACTTCGCGCATCCGAAAGCATTGTTCCCCACTCAGGCATTGGTGGCTGAGCACCGAGACCTAAAAATCCAAGAGCTGCCGCATTTAAAATGGCTTCGCTAAATCCCATTGTCGCCTGAACAATCAGAGGAGCCATACAATTTGGAAGAACATTGATCACAACGACCCGAAACCAAGAGGCCCCAAAAATTCTCGAGGCAGCAACGTAGTTCTTAGACATCTCCGCTTGAACCTGCGCTCGAGTGAGTCTCACAAATGAGGGAATCGAAACAACCGCGACTGCAACAATCGTATTGGCTAAATTAGGACCTAAAATCGAAACAACAACGATTGCCAAGAGAATACTCGGTAGGGCCATCAAGATATCATTTGCACGCATGATAACTGAATCAACCCATCCGCCAACAGATCCTGCGATCAAGCCTAGAAAAACCCCAACGAACATCGATAGAATTACAGTAAAAAATCCAATACCCAAAGAAACCTGAGCTCCATACATGAGACGAGATAATAAATCGCGGCCCAGATCGTCGGTTCCAAGTAGATGAGTCGTTTGTCCATTCACAGTCCACGCCGGTGGAAGATTTACGGCGGCATCTGAAACTTCAGTTGGCGACATCGGAGCCACAACAGGAGCCAAAATCGCTGAAAGCACAAAAAGAGCAATGACCAACAAACCAACAACGGCTCCGCGGTTTTGACTAAAATAATACCAAAACTCCTTTAAATTCGCTTTCACTTTGTCGCTCTCAATTTCGGGTTTGCCCACATATTCAAAAGGTCCGTGAACAAATTAATAAACATAATTAAAATCGTGATGTACAAAATCGCAGCTTGAATCACTGGATAGTCGCGAGCTTCGACACTCTTCACAAGCCAGCGACCAATTCCAGGCCAAGAAAAAATCGTTTCAGTTAGTACGGCACCAGTGACGATTGAACCCACAAGCAAACCGATAATCGTTACAATCGGGATCGCAGCATTTCTAAGCGCGTGTACAAAATAAATTCTCTTTGGAAAAAGCCCTTTTGCTTTAGCAGTCCGAATATAATCTTCACCTAAAACTTCAAGGAGACTTGATCGGGTCATTCGCACAATCACCGCAAGCGGAATCGTTCCAAGCGCGATCACTGGCAAAACCAGATGTGCAAGAGCCGACTTAAAAGCCGGCCATGGCTCCGAACCTAAAAGGGAATCGATAAGCAAGAATCCAGTTTTAGGAGGAACATCAAAAAAGACATCAATTCGTCCGGACACGGGCGTGAGCCCCAATTGAATAGAAAAAAATAAAATTAAGATCATCCCCCACCAAAAGATTGGCATCGAATAACCAATAAGGGAGGTTCCCATAATTCCATAATCGAAAATCGAATTTCTTTTGATGGCTGCGATCAGACCAAGTGGGATTCCAAGCAAAGTTGCAACGATTAAAGCCACCGCTCCCAACTCAAGCGTTGCCGGCATTCGAGTCCAAAATTCTTCAGAAACTGGCCTTTGTGAAACAACCGAATCTCCAAAATCACCGAGCAAAGCATTTTTAACAAAAAGTCCGTACTGCATAGGAAGAGGTTTATCAAAACCAAGCTTGGCATTGAGTTCCGCATAAAGTTCAGGTGAGCCTCCCCGCTCTCCGAGGAGAGTCATCACCGGATCACCAGGAATCATCCGCAGTAAGAAAAATGACAAGAGACTTGCGCCAAATAAAGTTGGAATCATCACCGCAAGTCTCTTTAAAAGGACACTTAACATTCGGAGAACGCCTTCTTATTCAATCGTAATTTTTTCGAAGTAATCAGTTCCAAATGGGTGAAGCTTATAACCATGAACCTTCTTCGACAAAGCTCTGTAGGATTTAGCGTGGGCCAAAGTCACCCATGGAGCCTGCTCTTTGAAAATCTCCTGAGCCTGTTGGTAATATTTTGTTCTCTCGCCTACATTAGCTGTTGCCTTTCCTTTCATGATCAAATCTTGGAAAGGTTTGTAACACCAACGAGCCACATTACTTCCGGCCTCAACAGAAGAACATCCCAAAAGCACATTCAAGAAATTGTCCGGATCTCCATTGTCACCGCTCCAACCCAGTTGAATCATCTGGTGCTCACCGTTACGAGACTTCGCTAAATAAGTAGGCCAGTCGTAAGTAATAAGCTTTACCTTGATACCAACCTGAGCAAGATCGGCCTGCATCAACTCACCCATCTTTTTCCCCTGGGGGTTGTAAGGACGAGACACCGGCAACGTCCACATTTCCGTTTCGAATCCGTTTGGATATCCGGCTTGTTTTAAAAGTTCTTTTGCCTTTTGGACATTATAATCAGAGTTTTTCACAGCCTTGTTATAACCCCACATAGTTGGCGGGATTGGATTGATAGCGACGACCGCATTCCCCATATAAATTTTGTCGATGTATGTAGAACGATTCAAAGCGTGGTTGATCGCCTTACGAACAAGGATGTTATCGAACGGCTTGCGAGTTACGTTGAAGGCCAAGTATCCAACATTAAGACCTTCACCTTCTTGAACATCAATGTTCGCCGCTTTTTTCAGAGCCGGAACATCAGCAGGGTTTGGTTCTGCAATCAGGTGGCATTCTCCTGCTTTTAATTTTTGTGCTCTAACACTTGCATCTGGAGTGATTGCAAAAACAAGTTTATCGATAGCAGGTTTACCATTCCAGTAAGTCGGATTAGCTGTGTAACGAATGATATTGTCCTTTTGGTAACTTCCGAAAACAAATGGACCCGTACCGACCGGATTTGTGTCTACTTTTTCAGGAGTTTTCGCTTTCATCATTTGTTCGCCATACTCAGCTGAGAGAATGCTCGCAAAATCCATTGCGATATTTGCCAAGAACGGTGCTTCGACTCGCGATAAAACAAACTTTACCGTGTAATCGTCGACCTTCACCATATCTTTAATGATGGCTCCCATTTCCATACCTTCAAAGTACTGATACTTACCACCAGAAACCTTATGATACGGATGTTTTGGATCACGCATTCTGTTGAATGAAAACAAAACATCGTCAGCATTAAAATCACGAGACGGTTTGAAACCTTTAGAAGAATGGAACTTTACATTTTTGCGAAGTTTGAAAGTATAAGTAAGACCGTCTTTTGAAATGGTCCAAGATTCGGCGAGTCCCGGAATAATTTCGGTTGAACCCACTTTAAATTCTGCAAGCCGATTGTAGACCGTGCTTGAAGTTGCATTAAAAGTTGGACCATCGGCGCCCAACTGTGGATTGAAGGTACTTGGACTTGCTTCTGAGCAGTAAACAAATGATTTTTCTGCCATTGCAGAAAAACTCATTAATGACAGCACCAAACCGAAAAATAAAGATTTCATAACTCCTCCTTGGATATCCCAAACCCCACCTACCATCCCATGTCGGACTCGATTCGGGCAAGAGGAGAAATTCAATGTTTTGGCCTGCTGTCAGGAGATTTACGAGTCTTGCGGAAGCTCCCAATTTATGGGTTTCTGACTGTGAGATTTGAGGTATTCGTTGGCTTTTGAGAAGGGTTTAGAGCCGAAAAAGCCTCTGTGCGAAGATAAAGGCGATGGATGAGGGCTCTCGATCACTAAGTGACGCTTGCGATCAATAAAGGAGCCCTTTTTCTGCGCATAGCTTCCCCAGAGAATAAAGACAATTCCGTCTCGTTTGTCATTGAGTTCACGAATGATCCGATCGGTAAACTCCTCCCATCCTTTGCCCTGGTGTGAAGCCGCGCGGCTCTGTTCAACCGTCAAAACCGCATTGAGCAAGAGAACACCTTGATCAGCCCAGCTCTCCAGAAAACCATGTTTTGAAATAAAAATTCCGAGATCGTTTTTGAGCTCTTTAAAGATATTAAGAAGTGAAGGGGGAAGCGGAATTCCCTTACGCACAGAAAAACTAAGGCCATGCGCCTGTCCCGGTCCATGATAGGGATCCTG
Source organism: Pseudobdellovibrionaceae bacterium (assembly GCA_050186175.1). Lineage (GTDB taxonomy): Bacteria > Bdellovibrionota > Bdellovibrionia > Bdellovibrionales > Bdellovibrionaceae > JBFWYS01. The sequence goes on along the minus strand of JBFWYS010000006.1, from coordinate 11,869 downwards.
GCCCAGAATTACGACTTTTACTTTTTCAAATGGAGTGTGCTCAAGAGCCGCAAAATACTCAGGCCCTTTAGGAAATATGGTTTTTCCTTTTTTGTACTCTTCCTGCAAAAATTTTTTGAGATTTTGCATCTTGGGATTTTCAAATTGATCACCAATATGCGCTTTCCAAGATTTGTTAAGGCGAACTTCATTTTTTGTCATGCTCCTGTTTTTCCAAGAGGATGACAAACTGTCAATTACAGGTCTGTTGAATTTGCGCGTCATTGCCGACTTAAAATGAGAACAGCCGCTTGAGTTCTTTATCTACATCTGCCGTCATCTTTACGTTCAATGCGCCAAGATTCTCTTGGAGTTGCTCAGTTTTTGTCGCTCCCAAAATCACACTTGAAACCGATTCCTGGAAATGAGTCCACGCCAAAGCCAATTGTGACCTTGAACAACCTAATTCATCGGCGATTTTCTTCATTTGTAGAACTCGTTCGATATTTTTAGGTGTTAAAAATTCATTTCGTAGCCATTCGATGTTTGCCAAACGAGAATCCTGCGGAACTCCAGCATCATACTTTCCTGTTAATGTACCTGAGGCCAAAGGGCTCCAAGTAACAAGCCCCATTCCCTCGGAGTGAGCTACGGGAGCTACATCCATTTCAAACTTTTTTCTGGTGATCAAATTGTACTGAGGTTGTTCGACCTGAGGGCGATAGAACCCGTGAGATCTGCAAAGTGCATTTACTTCCTCAAGTTGATCGCCGGTCCATTCACTTGTTCCCCAGTAAAGAACTTTTCCCTGGTGAACTAAGTCGTCCATTGCACGAACCGTTTCCTCGAGCGGAGTTTCAGAATCAAAACGATGACAGAAGTAAAGGTCGAGATAATCCGTACCTATTCTTTTAAGACTTTTTTCAATACTTTCCAGGATGTGTTTTCTAGAAAGCCCCTTGTCGTTGATATCATCACTCATGGGCCAAAACACTTTGCTCGAAATCACCAAACGATGCCGCGGAAGTGTTCTGAGTGTCTCTCCCATCATCACTTCGGATGCTCCATTTGCATAAACATCAGCGATATCAAAAAAATTAATTCCAGCTTCATAAGCTTTGAGAATAATTTCTTGGGCTTGTTTCTTATCCTGAATACTCCCGCCGAAAGTTGTCCAGCCACCCAAACTATAACTTGAAACTTTAATTCCAGATTTTCCGAGAGAACGATAGGTCATTTGAGTTTTCATTTTATTTTTCCCATCCGAGTGATTGAGCGATGCTTTTTGCTTCGAGTCTCTTGCCCTCAAACTTATCTTTTGTCTGCGGAGAGACCATCATCAAATTGGCGTAAACATACTCCATAACATCATAGACAAGAAAGGGTTTTGTTTTTAATTTTTCGGTCAAAGAAGCGAGCCTGTCATTTCGATAGGCTTTTTTCAAAAATAAAATCAGGCCCTCTTCATACTCTTTAAGAGTCTTAAACTGGAATGCATCCGGAACACTAAATAGTTCCACATAACTCTTTACGATTTCCATTTTTCGTTTTTCTGGAAATGTATTACTTTTAGGATCTTTATTAACCCGCAGCCATGGTACATGCCTTCGCACCATTTCCTTGTCATCCCTTGTAAACGAAATTCCTGAAAACAATTTATCGATGAGGATTTGATCTGGATTTTCTTTCGTTTTATTTTTTTCACTGTCTTCATTGATAAAAAGGAATCTACTAAATTCTAAATTCGTAACCGTATCACCATCTCTTCCGTTCTCCAGCAAAAAATCAGCATAGGTCATAGCTAAAGCATAGACATTTTCAACCTGAGCCGTTTCCCAGAAAGCAGTGGCAATAGTATCCTTATATAAAAAATGCGTTTTCTTGGCGTCTTCTTTTATATTTCTCGATAGCTTTTTCTTGTCTGGAATACTTTCGTAGTCTTTTAACGACATAAGAAAAATCGCCTGCCCAATCATCATTTTTACAAAAACATCGTGGCAATTTATTAAAGCCAATCCTGCCTGCATATTCAAAATTGAAAGGCGAGCCGCTTCATCAAACTTCTTTTCTTCAAAGGCAATGGCAGCCTTGACACGAGCGTAATCTGAAAAGGTTATGATTCCGCCAATTGAATTCAACACATAAGTCGTCCGGTCACAGCCCTTGCCTGCAGCTAATTTTGAGTAAGCGAGAAATGCTTCTTCAGATTCAGGATCTGTAAATGAGGAAAGGGATTTATGCTTTGCCTTTAATGAAGAAATAAAACCCAGAAGCGTATCTTTACGATGGGTCGACCGCACCTCAGACTTTTCCATATGCTCTTTAAAAGGAACCAGACCTTTAAGCAAAATATGAACATCTTTTTCAGTCGCTACCAAATCATTTTTAACAGTGTACTCCGGACCCGCATATCGATTCCAGATCTCAAGCATAGCCCGGGTCTGCTTTTGAGTTTGTGCATATGCAGTCGAGGAGAAAATCACCAATGATAAAATGGCCGCAAAGAATTTCATGGAGCCTCCCATTTAATGGAAGTTTCATTCTTATTCCTCGACAAAAAGTTCACAAGGCCCGACTCGTAAGATCATACAATTCACCCGAACTCAGTTGCATTAAATAGAATGAGAAAAGCGGTCTTTCGACCGCTTTAATTATTTTTTCTTATATCACTTTATTTTTGACAAAAGACTGCCAATTAATGAACGTTGCCATTCTGACGAGCCTGATTGATTTGAGCAATTCGATCTTGTGATGTGACTATTTCATCTTGAAGCAAAGACAAATGCTGTATGAGCTTCTCCTTGGCGTTCTGGATCGCGCGGTAGATGCTATTGCTCTTGGCTTCGGCCTTAATCTTTGTGCCACTCTCAGTAAGTACGATTTCGATACGATATTTGGGGTCCGTTTTCTTTTTACGCTTCTTTGCAATCACACCCACAATCGTTTCAGGAGTCACGAAGGGCTCAAATTCTTGGATCTGCTGGTAGATATAGGCTTTAACTTCAGGGTGCACATCCGTGCCCTGCTCATGTTCCACTTGGATGCTCTTAGTCGTTTTCATATAAGCCTCCCACGGAAATGTTACTAATGACAGTATAACATGTGGCTCATTTTTTGCCTGTCAAGGAGTGAAAACTCGCCCTCATCTTGACCTATTACGAGACATGTTTTTTTTATTCCTATTTCGAGACACTCGCTTTGTGATGCACTTTATAAGAGCTTCTTATAACATCCTAGACTTTGGCCCATTTTTAGATTTTTTCGAAGCTACTGAACAGACGGAACTGCAGAAGCAGAATCGGCCGAAAAACTCAGAGTATCAGCAAAGTTGACCCAAGTATTTCCTGAGCCACCGCTAACTCCATCATAAATGAAACTATAAGTTCGGGTGCCGTTAGCTCCCCATGAACCACCGACGGCCCGCATTTCAAACACAATGATAATTCGATCCCCCGCAGAAAACACCGTAGAAGTTGGAGCTGCTGCTGCAATCGTTTTTGCAGTTGAAGAGGAACCACTCGTGCATTCGCTAGAATTGTTAGAACTTGTATGAACCGTGCTTACAATTCCCCCTGCCTTAGCGGACCATCTATAAATTACGACTCGAAATCCAAAGTTGGCACCGTTTGCAGACTCGCTGCAATACGCTTGAACGTTAATGTTGCCACTCAACGTAAGACCAGAAGCAAGCGGTGGCGTTGCCCACATCAGAAATTCACCCGCATTTGCAGTCTGCATTCGACAAGGTGGTGCTGTTGATGTTGGCGCAAATGTTTTAGTGACTGCACTTGTTCCCTGCGAAGTATTCGCAAGGCGATAAACCGTATCGTTTACGCCGTTATAACAGCCGTATCCAACACCATCATTTGCGACTCTACCTAGCCGAGAGGTCGCGTCGTGCAAAAAGATTTGCGTGCTCCAACCAGGCAAAGAAAAACAAACGATGATAGTACTCAAAAGATAAGTCTTCATTGAATTAATGGCTCTCATCAGTTTGTATTTTCACACTTGTATGTGAGTGCAACACTCACATTCGCAAGACCTGTACCGGCACCAACGATATTCACTCTGAAAACATCACCTGCATTTACAGTGGTTGTTGTCGGAGTTCCACCGGCAACGGACTCCGTGCTTGCTCCAAGAGAAACGTTTGATCCGTAAACATTTGCTGTTGTCGTACATGCGGGCCCTGCGGCCGTGCATCTCTGGATATTAAAGGTACTGGCTGTGCTTCCAGCCGTATCAGCAGTAATTTGAGAGTCTGTCAGAATGCAGTTCGTAACACCTCTTGGTACTTGCGCTCTAACGGTTTGCACACCGGCAGCAACGACTCCCGGGAAAAACCACTGCATCACATAGAAAACTCGATGTTCATGATCGTTACGCGCTAACGATGTCGAAGTTCCTGCATTAAAAGGCGCCAATCCAGCAGAACCCGCAGTCGCAACCGACAATCCAGAGGCGGAGATGACTCCGTTTCCATCACCTTGAATCAATTGTCCACTTGTTAAAGCCGCAGCGGCTTGAGCCAACATTCCTGAAGCTCCGTTGACTCCCACCTTCCATTGATTGGCAGTGGAATCATACGCAATGTGACCACTTGTCGTTGGAGCCGCACCCGCACTTGCCGGAACACGAAGACTTGCAGCGCCTCCGAAATCTTGGGCACCCGCGCTCCAGGTATTTGCAGCATCCGATTTAACAGCATTGGCCGGTAACGCCGATGAATCAACAGTGATGTTAATACAAGAAAATGAATCCGTGCCCGCCGACCAAGACAAAGTCTGACTTGAAGTACAGTTTGGAGCTGCAAACAAGTCACCAGATACAGAACTCTTTAGGTCGGACAAAGTAATATTTGATCCCGCCCAGCTAGCGCCACCATATTTTAAGAAATTTCCTGAAACCGGACCTGACGAAGAAACCGCAACACCTTGAAGTTTTGCGACAGTTGGATTCGGAAAAGATCCAGAAAGATCTCCACCTGCAGATCCATTAGGAGCGCGAGAGTCTGACAAACGTGCATCCGTTGCTTGAACAACTGTTCCCGCCGTAGTTCCACCGCTAGAAGCCAAAGTTACAATACCCGCTGCAGAAGTTGATGCCGCAGAAACTCCAATCACAGGATCTGTCGCAGTTCCAGTGTTAACAACTGGAGCTGTAACGCCAACTGAAGCAACGACTCCGGCACCGCCCGTATTGTCAGTGCTACAATCCCAACGAGAATTTCCTGCGTCCCACTTTAAAACCTGCTGATCCGCACATGCGACATCATTTGGTTTATAAGTAAAATATTTTGTCGCTGCATTTACGATGTCACTGTAATCTAATGCCACAACTCCAGTTTTTCCAGCAACTGAACTGACACTCGATGGAAGATTTTGCGCTTCCCATTTCGAAGCTCCGTTATTCCAACTTAAAACTTGTCCATCAGAAGGACTCCCTGAATCGACATTATATCCCTGAAGTTGAAGAGCATTTCCAAATCGTGAGTCATCACCCGCAGCAACCGTTCCAGTGCTGGTCCCTACCGAAACTCCGATGACTGGACTAGAAGCAGTTCCTGAATTTGTAATTGGGCCCGTCACTGAAGTTGATCCACCAGAATCAGCTCCGCAAATCCAATAGCTATTCGTATTATCCCATTTTAAAACTTGTCCATCGGTACAAGCCGTATTGTTTGGTTTGTAACCTAAATATTTACTAGCAGCATTGCCGATGTCACCAACATCTAATGTCACAACGCCCGTTTTACCAGCCACTGAACTCACACTAGAAGAAGGTAAATTTTGCGCTTCCCACTGAGAAGCTGTATTATTCCAAATCAGGGCTTGGCCATCTCCAGGATTTCCTGAAGCGACATTGCGACCTTGAATCTTAAGAGCATCACCGAATCGAGAATCGTTTCCGGCGGCCACAGTTCCTGCACTAGATCCAACAGAAATTCCAATTATAGGACTTGAAGGCGATCCTGAATTTGTAATTGGAGCCGTTACGGCCACCGATCCCCCGGAACTAGTTCCGCAAATCCAACGACCACTTGCATTGTCCCACTTCAAAATCTGTTGATCCGCACACGCAGCATTGTTTGGCTTATAAGTAAGATATTTACTAGCTGCGCTTCCGATGTCACCCGCATCTAAGGTCACGACGCCTGTTTTTCCGGCTACACTTGCAACAGGAAAACTGATTGCGGCCTGTGCTGCCGCCGTCAATCGCCCTCGGGCATCAACCGTGAAAGTTGGAATCTGAGATGCTGATCCGTAACTACCGGCAGTTACCGTTGTTGTCGCAAGTGATACAGTTACAGTTCCAGAAGTTCCGCCACCAGCAAGACCTGTTCCCGCAGTGACTCCACTTAAACCACCAAAAGATTGAGGACCCGATCCATTATTATACTTCACAGAATTGCTCGTGGAATCATACCAAATACTACCGGCAGTTGAACTGGTAGGGTTACCGGCGAATGATGGAAGAGAAGCCCCTGAACCAGTACTTGATTTCATATAGAGGGTTGAAGTTCCCAAAATTAAATCAACAAGGTCACTCGCTTGAGAAGAAGTCAGGGCATTTACAACGGCAGGCTCGCCTGCCTCTTCAACACGTAATAACGAGGCCGCTGAAAATCCTCCAACCGAAGAGGCTTCCATTGCATAAGCCGAATAAGAAAGACGGGATGGTTCAATTGAATCATAGTTCGCCATCGTCGAGTCTTTAAAATAGATAACGACAAGTCTTTCATCGTTAGCAGCTGGCGTATAAACTCCTGAACCTGAGGCACATGCAGCGGAACCTACAGAAAAAGGCACTCTGTTTGAAAATACTTTCTCAAAAGCATAACTATTTGAACTGGAAGGGGCGCTGTCAGAACCGTTTAATTCTAGATTAAAAAATCCGCTCGACTCACTCATATCAAAAGTCTGTTGCTCACTATAAAGCACACAAGCTTCGGCACCGGGTGAACGGATTTCAATTTTGAAATCAACATAAGCATCCGTTAGAGGCGAAGAGTCTGGCTTTAAAATTTTACCCTGTAGACTTAAAGTGGGAGCTGCCAGGACAGGGTATGAAAAGCTCAAAAGCGCACCAATAACGAACATGATAATAGTGTTTGTTTTCATACCCTACTCATCGGCTTTTTTGAGGGATCCTTAATGTCAAATTAACGAACATCTAGGTTTCAACCGCTCTCAAATGAAACACAAAACATCTCAAAATAATCTGGGCAAGGGTCGAGCTCGCGTTTATTCAGTTTGAACTCATCAATCCTAAAATTTCGCTTCAAAAAAGTTAGATAATTTTTAATAAATTTTTTTGATCTCCAGAAAAATTTTTCTTGGTCCAAAAAGAACTGATTCCAGACGGCCAGATTAACTCTGCCTAAAATCAGGTCATTTTAACTACTGAGCTTTGCTTTGAATACTAAGAAATACTTTGTGTCCTGTAACCGTATTGAAACTTTTTTGACTTACAGAAACGCCAAGGCTCGCGCTTGCTCTATGACCACCGGCGGTCACATGAGGTATTGCACCACCTTGAGCCGACTGCCATACCGGGACCTTCATTTTTTTGTCAGCCACCGGACCGTCTTCAGGATCATCTGGAGTAGGATTTTCAGGCCCTTTATTCTCAACTATTTGTTCTGTAGGATTTTTTACCGAACAGCCTTCGAACGCAAAGTGAGCTAAAAGAATTATTATGATAGTTTTCAATAAGGCCTTCATGAAAACTCTATCGGTTGATCGTTCAGGAAACTTCAGATTGGCCCAACAAGTCTTAAGAACAGGTGACTTAACATCCTCTTTTTAAACAGGAATCTCAAAAGCGAGCATTGATTCGAGAAATCTTGTTGTTAAACATATTCAATAAAAGACCGATAACTGTCGTGTGAAACTGAAACGTTGGCTCAATTTGTATAAACCTCAGGAACTCGGCGAAAAAGCGGCGACAGCTGACCGCGTTCTTATTGGACTCGGATTCTTCACTGCACTTCTCGGCATCTCTATAGTTATATCGATTCTTTTATCCGACTCGAAAATTCAGGCCAGAGTTCCATTTAAGTCTGAGAACTGGCTCGCCACTTTTGCTTCTTCTGAATTTTGCAAAAAAAATGAAGCTGTGGGTGAAAGCTGTTTGGCATCCATGCAAAATCCAACTCTTTGGGCGAGCGAAGTAAAAAGAGACAGCTCTCGATTTAAGGAATATTTTGAAAATCTCAAGCCACCAGAATATTGGTTCGGCAAAGTTGTAACAATAAAAGATCTGAAACTCGCAGCAGAACAACAAGCTTCGGTTCTTATCTTTTCTCCCGTTCATGGAATTTCTGAGGTCTTTGTTGATGGTATTTTTATTTCTCGCCATGGATATCTGACTCAAAGTCTTCCTTTGCAAATCTCGATTCCTCAATCTCGACTGGAAGAAGACAAGGATTTGCATATTGCTATTCGCGTCTCTCCATACCCACTTTACGCTGTTTCTCAAGATACTAGCGTTGAAGGACAAGAGGGATTTTTCGATGCTGTTTCAGCAGACCGGCTAATGTTATGGAAAATGTTTTTTGGTCTCACTCGACATTTAATTGCGCTTGGATTATTTTTAATCCTTGCGCGAATTCTGTGGAGTGCATCAGCAGCAAGTCGAGGCGCCTACGATTACATAGCGGGAGCACAATTTGCTCTCGTGATGGCTCTAATTTCTGTTGCATCAGTTGATCTCATGCATCGAGTAATCATTGTCAGTGATTACTACCGAATCTATTTTATACTGATGCTCTGGGAAGCGGTTTTCCTAATCCGTATGACAATGGCTTTCTTGAGAGCGTCTCGACATTTTTCAAAATGGCAGGCAATAGCTTTTTCAGCCGCTTCAATTCTGGCTTTCTTCTTAGTCCCTCCAATTTGGATTGAAAACTACGGAATGGCTGCGATGACGAAAGGCATTCTTCCTATCACATACGCTCTTTGCGCATTGATTCTTAGCGCTCGCACCTTTTGGACCAGGAAACAAAGACAAACCGATTCTCGTATCTCACGCGAAAGACTTGAGTTTTTGCTTTTTGCCAGCTCGATGATGTGGCTAACGGCCGCTTCTTATTTATGGGAGGCCACTCACAATCCGGGGCTTGATGTTCATTGGAGTCGATTGTTTAACGTCGTCACAATCTACCTGTTAGTTAGAATTATCACTGGCAGACAAAGCCAGGCTTTTGTTACAAAACCGGCTTTGGTTTCTACATCTCACGACAACAAAAAAGCTGCTTAAAAAAAACTATTTAGAAACTAGAGCGCTCAGCTCTCCGAGTACGTCTTGCAAATTCTCAATCGTGGAAGTTTTTTCAGGTAGAGTCGCTCTGAGCTCGACTGTCAAAACAGGAATTTTTCTTTCGTTCCAGAGATACCTACCTAAGCTACCTGGAAATGTTCCCAAAGATTTCCAAGGTAAATACTCAAATTTAGGAAACTCCACTTTGGGTCCGTCAAAATCCAAAACGGCAAGAGGTGTGTGAATAGAAATCACAAAGTCCGGAGCATATTCCTCAATATGAGAAATTGCACAGTGAACTTCGGGTTCGCTCCCACCTTTGTGCCCAGGAAAACGACGTATATGTGACTTTGAAACTTCTTTCCAGGATTTTACGGCCAACTCATCCCAATCTTTTGTAGGAAAATTGCGATTTAAGTCAATGCCGTTTTTATTGGTGCGCGTGTGGAGCTTCATTCCGTCTGGATTTAGCAACGGAACCACTCTCCAATGATTGCGTGGATTCTCGAGGGCATTGACTCTTATCATCCACTCTCGGGCCAAAGATCCAGACGGGTCTTCATCTCCATGAATATTGGCAAACACTAGAATCTTTTTGGGGTGGCTCATTGAAGTGAGGTGATCATAGTGAAAAATCGGATCTCCAGCCACACTCTGACAATTAGGCAACTGTTTTACTTGATCACAGATTTTTTTTATCTCTTCAAAATTAGTTTTTCCCGGCATTGCATTGAGAGATCGATTGCAAAATTCAACGGCACCTTTGTCTTCAGTTGTTACAACAGGCTGCTGAGTCACTGTCGGAGCCTGAGGAGCTGCCTGAGCTGAATCTATTTTAGGCACAGATAAGTTTTCCGATTTCACTTCTGATGAAGATTCACCTCGCACAGTCTTAACGGAACAAGCTGCTAAGAATGCTAACAAGCCGAACAAACTTGCCCGGCCCAAGACATATTTTTTTGATGTTCGCTCTCGATACATAGTTACAAAATTAGAAAACTTATTTTATGAAACTGCAATTTCTTTCTCTTTCAAATTGAGACGCCTTTATCTTTTTCGGACCAAGACGAAACGAAATGCCATCTGGTGTTAGAGAAAAACAACACCCCACTGTATCCTAAAGGTTAGGACCTGGAGGTCAGGATGCGTTTACCAATGTTTTATAGAGAGAGTATCGGCTTGTCGATATTACTCGCCATTCACCCTTTTGTTTTGATGGCACTGTATTTTCATGCAAACCCGGAAAAACTCACGGCTATAGCAACCATAACGGCTCACAATAGTCGGATTATGGTAGCGGCAACACCTCAAGTAGATGTGATCAAAGGGGTGATTAAAGAAGCTTCTGCAAGGATGCCTGCTTCAGAATAATGGGTCGACTCTACCAACATAAACATAGTCAACTTGCGGGCCTGCCAGATTTCTGGCAGGCTTTTTTTATGTCAAAAGCACAATTTCCAAGTTTTGTTGATAAGCACAAAGAAGAAGCTCTTTTTAATCCTTCAGACATTTTGAAATATGCTGAAAAACAGGGCGGGGCACCTTCCTTCGCGCCTCCGGAAGGTGTCATTTTTTGTTATCAATCTAAGCTGCTTAGTTGGGCCCTCAAGAACCATGCTAATACAAGATGCGAAGGAAATTTCAGACGGCTCAGTTTATTTACAGAGACTAAAAACAAAATTGGAATTTTTGGAGGCTTCGGAATCGGTGCCCCAGCCGCTACAACTGCTCTTGAAGAATTGATTGCCTTCGGAGTTAGAAAATTTGTTTCGATTGGCTCTGCGGGCTCTCTTCAGAAAGATCTTCATATTGGCAGTTTGGCTGTTATCGACTCGGCCCTTCGTGACGAAGGAACTTCTTACCACTATCTTGCTCCAGACAAACCCGCAAATGCATCGGCTCGCCTCACAAATGCGCTGGAGAGTCAGCTTAAAGACCAAAACATTCCCTATAGAAAGGGAAAAAGTTGGACAACCGATGCTCCCTATCGCGAGACAAAGGCAGAAATTCAACATTACCAACAGCAAGGAATTTTGTGCGTTGAAATGGAGGCCTCCGCTCTTTTCGCCGTTGCTGATTACAGAAATGTAGAGATAGCTTCATTGATCACCATCAGCGATACCCTTGCAGATCTCACTTGGCATCCTGAATTTCATTCTTCAAAAGTTTCAGCTGGACTCGAGTCACTCTTTCAGGTGGCCGTTCACTGCCTACAAACTTAATGGGCCGTGCCGTTCTTACGTTTTGCCAAAACGGACTGGATCCAGCCGTAAAAAATTGGCAAAACAGAAACGATGATCACACCAAAAATTACAATCGTAAAATTTCTTTTAACAACCGGAATATTCCCGAAAAAATACCCAGCCAGCGTGAATGAAAGAACCCAAGCAAAAGCGCCCGCAACATTGTACACCGCAAATTTTCGGTATTGCATTTTTCCGATTCCCGCAACAAATGGCGCAAAAGTTCGCACGATCGGCATAAAACGCGCGATCACAATCGTCATAGAGCCGTATTTTTCATAGAACTCTTGAGTTTTGGCTAAGTGAGTCCGATTGAAGAAAAAAGATTTTTCTTTATTAAAAACTTTGGGGCCTAAAAATTTCCCAATTTGATAGTTCGTTGCATC
>JBFWYS010000005.1:0-29909 GCA_050186175.1 Pseudobdellovibrionaceae bacterium | reverse complement strand
AATGATTTCATTCTCTTCCATTTTTGTGGTCCTTTTCGTTTTTTTTGTGGTTGAAAACAAAAAATTTAAACCAAAAGGACCTCATTTTCAAGTAGTTATTTCATTCCTTATATGCAACTGGCGTTAAGTTAACCTCTGCATCTAGATGTCTATGACCGTCAGGTATTTCTCGAGCCTCCACTCCATATTTTGCGTTGTAGATCTCGATAAACATAGGTAAAAAGGCATTAGCTTCCTTTATTGTACAGATGTTTTGTAACCGCATTTCTTTGATTAACCGGTCTTGCAAGGTTCCATGCACTCTCTCTACACGACCTTTTGCTTGAGGGCTATTTGCAAAAATCAACTCGATCCCAAGATCTTTTAATACTCTTGCAAAATGGGTTTTTTGACACATTTCACTGTCTCTGGATGTTAAAAAGATCGCATGCTTATCTACATATAAGGCCTTTGGAACTCCATATTTACTTAAGTGCTGTTCTAAGATCTGCTGATACGACTCTGTCGTCTCAGCAGGAACAAACCGGGCTGCCGTGATTTTGCTTGTTGCATCATCTACATAGACGACCATTGTGCACTCGGGCCCTCGCTCTTCAAGCCAAGCATGTCTTGAACCATCTCCTTGAATGAGATCTCCAAACTTCCCTCGTCGTTGTCGACGCTGGTATACTTTGCATTTTTTCTTCTTTTTTGGTATCCATAAACCTTCGGTGAGCATCCACTTGCGGATTGTCTCGGAAGAGAGGTGATATCCACACCTCTTTTCTATTTTATCTCTAGCAAAGGTCGGGCCAAAGCCTTCAAAAGCTTCACTCTTTAAAATCTCTAAAATCCCAGACTTGATTTTTGGGTCTGTTCGATTTGGGCTGATCTTACCCAAGTGTTTAGAAATCAATCCTTCAGGCCCCTCTAGTCGGTATCTCTTTCGAATTTTCTTTGTTTGACTCAGAGAAAGACCAAGCTCTTCGCTTGCCTTTCTCAGAGTCAAAACTTTCTTATCTACTTGTTGCATGATACCAAACCTTTGGGCTTCTTTTGTGCTCATTCTTCTCTCCATTTATGCCCCTAGTTTTTTCAAAAAAGGTATCATAATAACATTGGTGAGAAGGTATCATTTTAACTTTGCGCCCACAAGATAAAAATAAGAGTTGAAAGAAATTGAATTAAAAATTAAAATTTGTCTTTGTTTTTTAAAATTTTTTTTGGCAAACGACATGAAAATAGCAAATTTTTTTTCAAAGATCTTTGAACTCTTTAAAAACTCTCGTAAATCGAAAAATTCAAAGTCTCCATCTAAAGATGCTCTACAACCATTTTTAAAGATTTGGAAAAAATTTATCAGACAAATTCCTCGTGAATTTCGATCTGTATTGAAATCTCACAAGCATTTTATTCTCTTAGGAGATGAACATGCTGGGAAAAGTGAGTTAATCAAAGGAATTATTGAGCAAAGTCAAAGTATCTATCCTTTTGAAATTGAATTTACTGACTATGAAAGTTTACAATTTTATTTAGGTCCCAAACAAATTATCCATGAACTTTCTTTGGATGTAGTGAAAAATAGAACAATCCAACTACGACGCAGCATGATCCAACTGTGGAAGCGTTTATTTATCAAGGAATCACCTATCGTCGTAATAGCCTATAACCCTTTTCAAGAAACAAATGTTAATGTTGAACATGCAAATAAAACTGCCAGGTTGTTTTCAGGTAAACTCTCACTTCTTTCAGAGCTAAGTAAAGGTTCTTTATCTCTTAAAATAACTTTAACTCACCTGGATAAATTGGAAGGATATATTGAATTTGCTCATTTCTTAAAGAAACATAACATTTCTTTTATGATCCCCCTAACTTCGAACTTTGAAAGCGACGCTCTTAGCGACTCTCTGGGCCGTTTTCGCGATCAATACCTCTCCCTCATATTAACAACTTGTTCCTCAATAGAGTATTCTAAAATCCTAAAGTTTTTTGATGAACTTCCTAAACTTTTTCCAGCTATAGAAGAGTTCCTGAGAACTCTTATTTCTGGAAGTACTAAAAACAAAGTTAAGTTAGAATACATCACTTTTTCTTCTAACCTTGAGTCTCATAGTTCTTATGTTTCTTTTGACTGGAGTCGAACCACTTCAAACTCTATTTTTTATCGACATCCTATGCTTAAACACCAAATTGCAGCAGCTAGTATATTAGTTTTATGTTTTGGCTTGATTTTCAATAATTTTTATAATGATCGATACCAGGTTAAGCTTGCTAATGAAGGAATAGACTCCCTTATTTTTCAACCTCCAAAAATCTTTATTTCAGAACTCGTTCCTCAAATCGAAAAAACAAACAGCTTTCTTCCGAACAAATTATACCTACCTCTCCTACCTAAATTTTACTATAAGCAACTACAAGACCATAAACAATCTCTCGCCCTCCGCATTCGAAAACATATCCTAGAACCAGAATTATGTAAGTTACTTTTAACAAATGATTCAGAGCTCCAAGTCCTCTATATGACAGGCCTTCTCCATGCGACAAGAAATAACCGTATTGGGAAACATATTTTAAAAAACCTTTCTGATTGGTCTCAAAAGCTAGACTTGAATGCACAATTAATTCATTGTTATATTCAGTCTAGCTATATATTTGATAATACTTCTGTTGAAATTGACTATATCGAAACAATTAGCGCTTCAACTCCTCTATCTGACCCTACTCCTTGGCTCACCTTTCTTACCCATTTTAAAGAATTAGAAGAGCAACCCATCTTTACTGGGCATAACTTCACCGATCTTCACGAAAATGCTAGTTCTTTGCTTCATCACTTAAAAATCATGAAAACCGACCCCCATGCTTATGCTATTTCAAACCTATTGAAAGAGATGACAAGCAACATGCTTACAAGTTTTGATAAAAATATTAAAGTTCTCAAATGGCTCAACGAAAATAATGATCAACTAGAGACATTTCTCATGTTTGTGTATCATTCATCTCCTGAGATCCCAGACATTTCTAACTTAAATGTTTCGCAGCTTTTTGCTAAATTGAAGGAAATTGCTGATATGACCAAAAGAGAAAATCGCTCATTTCGCTTTGTTTTTAACAATCAAGACTTCTCTTATGAAACAAAAAATTGGGTAAGTACTGCAGCTACTCACATGATTGAACGGCTCATTCATAATTACATTCTTGCGAATAATGATACGCACGGCAATATTTTTTTCAGAAACACCCCTCCTCTTACAGAATTAATCTTTGAATCTTATCGAAATGAATTTCCCAATTTCTCAAAGCCAATTGTAATTGATGGACGTTTTACACGTATGGCATTCGAAAAAAATGTCCGCAATACTGCTGAGTCTCTTTTAAAACTTCTGGATGAGCTCCCTATCAATGAGGAAGACAAAGACCGTTTTATCAAATTCATTCAACAAGAACTCATCAGTTATGCAACAGAATATCAAGAAAATTTTGAACGGCTTTACGCAGCTTCCGACATTCGCAGTTCATCAATAGAAGAAACAAAACAGATTTTAGAAAAAATCCTTCTTCCTTCTTCCTTTTTTGAGCATTTTTTAAACCAAATCAATCATCATACGGAAGTTTTCTCTATTCCTACCTCATCTGTAAGTGTTTTAAGTGAAATTAACCACTTCGACTTCCTAAAAGCCTTATTTGGCCATGACAAAACAAAACTTTCTCCTTTTGAATCCTATCAATCCATTATCAAACAAGCCCTTGCGCAATTAAATCATCAGATAGGCCCAACGCGCACTATTCATATTCTTGATGAACACCTGACACCAGCTGCTTCAATTGCGCTCTCTATCCTCCGAAATGATCCCAATTCATATACCAATCAAATCACTTCAACTCTTACAGAGAGCGGTGTCCCTTCCCACTACCATTTCATTTTTCTCGCTCCAATTGAACAAATATATAAAATTGGCATTTCTGAATTAAAGAAAGGCATCAACCAACTTTGGAAAGAATCTCTTGCTATTAAAATTACATCTTTTCTTAATAAACGCCCTTTTAATCCTTCAGCAGAAATTGCCACGACTTATGAAGAAGTAGAACAAATGACAAACCCCAATAGTCAACTTTACAAAATGATTAATGAAATTATCTTACCTGCTAGCGTGCATGTAGATGGTAAATGGCAGCCAGATTTATCTTCAGATCTTCAATTAATTGATCAGATGTATGTTTTAGTGAATAGACTTGTCAAAATTAATCATATTCTTTGGGATAGCGAAGGAAATCCCAAGCCTATTAACCTGAAAATCAAATCCTGCCCATTCGAAGCAAAACCCAAAACGTTTCCAGCCCCTATTGTTTCATACCTTGTTACTGGAGAAGAAACATTTCATAATTTTAACCAAAGCCCTACTTGGCATGACTTAAAAATTGTTTGGTGGAAAGCAAATAACTCAACTGTTGTTGTAGAGCTCACTAATCAAAAAGATAGCCGCTCCTATAGAGATGAAAAAGTCACCAATACTCTTTGGAGCTTTTTTGAACTCTTAAATAAAGGTCACCAGGAGAAAGAAAATATTTGGAGATGGGAACTAGCTAATCAATTTGGAGATGATGTTAGCAAAATAGCTTTGCAATTTAATGCCGATCCTTGGAAACTTTTTGAGATTACAGAATAAAAAGGAACTCATGAAAAACTTCTTTTTTCTAACTATCACACTCATTTTCTTAACAGGCTGCATGCAAACCAAAAACGCTACAGATTTAACAATTCAGATCCGCAGTGAGCACAAAACGAATAGTGGAACCCCTCTTTATATGGTTGTGAAGGAAACAACAATGTCAGAATTTCTCATGGAAGATTATCATAATATCTCAACTCAAGCATTTTGGAAGGAAGAAAATCCCAATGAACTTTTAAAGAAACATATTATTCCTGGAAGCTCGAAAAAAATTCATATTCCCATTCATAACCAAGATAAGTCTATTGGCATCTATTTTATTTTTACCAATCCAGGAGAGTGTTGGAAATATCTGGTCGACCATCCTCAATCTAAAAGAGTTAAGATTTTATTAGGAGAAGATCAGTATCAAGAGATCAATATTTATGACCCATAAGCATAGGAGCATTTAAGTGGACCTAAAAAACTATGCTCAAATATGGTGGTCTGATGACAACTTAAAATTAGATGTAGAAAAAGACAACTCTACTAGTTTTTGGCATAGTTGTGCTTCTCTTTACCCTAACTTAAAAAGCGTTCCTTATGAATCCTACGATTTTTATCATGATTGTATCCTACGCCATCTTCAAAAAAACCCAATAGCTGTTAAAGATAAAAAAAATTGGACCTATACTCAAGTACACGAGCTAGTCAATCGCCAAGTTATTCTGTGGAAAAATTTTGGGTTAGCTCCTGGACACGCTGTTGCTTTAGTAGTCCCTAAAGGAATTGACTTTATTGTTGCTTTAATGACAGCACTTAGGATAGGGCTATGTATCACAATATTATCTCTCAATGACTCTTACTTAGGCAAACATAAGCTTGAAAAGATACTAAAAAAGCAATCTTTTGATGCAATTGTCATCCCTTCTTCTACCTTGTTCGTAGGAAAAAAAGTTTTGGAATGGAATCTCGACATCCCCTCTTCTGGAAATATTGATACTTCATCTTATGTGTATTCCTCTTCTTCTCAAGCATTTTCATTCTTAAACACTGACGATGCTTTTCTCAATCCATTAAGAGATGGCTACATCATCCTTGGATTAAGAGAAGGAACTGTTTGGGCACATCCTCTCTCCTCACCTATGCAGAATGAACCTTTTAGTACCCTGACAACACTTTTATCTGGAGCAACTCTTTTTCACATAGATGATGCTGCCTTATTAAATGATCCGACAAGCCTTAAAAATACAGACATCGAAATTCTAGAAGTGTCTTCTTCTCTTATTGATCTATGGAAGCAAACTCCAGGATGCCCTCAATCAAAACTGCGTCTTTGGTATAAATCTCCTTTACTCGGTAACCTTTCGGATTGGAACCAATTTAATAATCAAAATAACCTGAAAAATGTCTCGTTTTCTGACCTTTACATTGATCCCTCTGCAGGTGGAATTATCTTCGCTTCTAAACCGAAACCCTATTCAGGACAATCTTTTCTTTTTCCACCCTTAGGTACAAATTGGAAAATTTTAGACTTAAATAATACTGGGGAAGAAACCATTGAGGGTGTTGGGTATTATAGTCTTAAACCGTCACTTATATTGGGACAAGTCCAAGACACTTGGGTGATTAGCTGGTCAACTACTCCTATTTATAAAGGAACATTCTATCCTTCAGAGGCTGTCGAACAATGTGTTGATAAACTCCCTTTTATCTCAGCATGTATGGTTATTGGAGAAAGAGATCCCAAAGATCTTGTGAGTAGCCAAATCACCCTTCTCCTTTTCATAAATAACGAAAACAAAGCCTTAGAAATAGAAGACTGGAAAATACAAATCCATGAAGCCATCAAGCAAGAGATTGGCGAAGCTTTTCTCCCAAACAGAATTCTTCCATTTACTTTCTACCCTAATCGCCTTGATGGAAAACTTAACCGCAATTGGGTTTTAGGCCAATACCATAGTGGGTTACTTTATCGTAAACAACATAGCCCTCTTTATTATCAATTCAACCTCTTCAAACATGCACTCTACCAAACCTTATTAAAGCATGATTAAACTACAATCCTTTCCTACTCTTTTTGAAAATGCGCAGCCTACAAATGGAGATCCTTTCGATCTTCGATTTGAAGAAGCTGTCTCCCTTGTTGAACAAGACCAGTTTGATAAAGCCACTCCTCTTATTGAGAGCATATTAGAAGAAGGATGTTTAGATATCCGTCTTATTATGCATCTTTTTTATGCTCATTTTTTACAAGAAGGTCTCCAAAGCCTTCAACTCGCTTTTCCTTATCTTATCAACCTTATCAATGAGCAATGGGAAAAACTCAGTCCTATCGATAATCGAGAATCTCATGCTAACAAAAGTATCATATGGTTTTTAAGCTCAATCGGAAAAAGATTAAAACGCAGTGCTAAAGTACATAAGGAACACCGGGAAGATCTTCTATGGAGTCAAACCTCATCTTTATCAATCGAAGAAATTGATCAAGTTGAAAAACATATCCTAGAAGTTAAACAGTTTCTGACAAATCATTGGAAACTTGCATCCAGCGAGGAATATCTTCAATATTTCTTGAAGTGGATAAAAGACTTTAAAGGGTCACTCCCTATCGACAACCCTGAGCCTGAAGAAGAAGAAGGATATTCTTCTTCTTCATCTCCCTCAGAATCAGAAAAAGAAGTAAAAGATTCGCTACAAGG
This sequence comes from Pseudobdellovibrionaceae bacterium, assembly GCA_050186175.1. Lineage (GTDB taxonomy): Bacteria > Bdellovibrionota > Bdellovibrionia > Bdellovibrionales > Bdellovibrionaceae > JBFWYS01. The sequence goes on along the minus strand of JBFWYS010000005.1, from coordinate 22,582 downwards.
TATCCTTGTCTCGTCGGAGAAAATGAAAGAACTCTATGCAAAGTTACAGCTTTTTGAAGCTTTAATTAGTGAGAGGAATTTCGCGAAGGCATCACTTGTAAGTGATGATATTAAACAAACGATCGAGACTTTTAATCCAATCGCCTTTTTTCCTAAGCTGTTCTCCCGTTTCTATGCTTTAGTAGCTAAACACACAGACACCCTTTCAAACGAGTGGGATAAAAAAGGTAGTCCCAAATGGGACGCTCTTTATCAACTCTTCCAAACAGACTTAGAGGCTTTTGTGGATTGGTGAAGCAATTTTTCATTACTATGATTCTATGTTTTCACTTCTTCAGGATCCAAGCATTCTTCTACGAAGAACCATCCATTGAAAAACAGATCGAGCTTCTAAAAGAAGTAGGATATGAAATCGGCCCTGAAGTTCTTAAAGTCTTAACGGAAAAATTAAAGCCTGAACAAAAAAAAATTTTTATTATCAACCTTCTGAAAACATATCCCCAAAATATACGTCAAGCCTTAGTCAATGAGACCTTAGATAAAGAACTATCCTACGAAATTCTCTTCCAAAACCTAACTGAAAAACAATGTGCAGATGTAGGATGTCGTGCAAACCCTCAATATATAAGCACCCTTCCTGTTATAGATTTTCTTAACGGTTTTCATCTTCCAAGTTTTTTTCAACCGACTTTAAAAAATGCCTTGATTCACCGAGGGCATTACAATATGTTCAATTCATTTGATCAAGTCGGTCTTTGGGTAGAACCTTTTGGACATTTCACTTCTTTTAATCAATATACCGATCAAAAATGCCCAAGTAAAATAAGCCCCTACCGCTTTAACCTAAAAACACTAGGAATCTCTATTGGAGGAGAGTATACTGTGACCCCAAAAGTTGTGATAAACATGGGGCTTGCCTACTCTCACTCCAATATTGAATGGAAATCTTCAGCCCATAGCTCTCTCAACACTATCTATGTAGGTCCTAGCATCAGTTACCTCTTGCCTTACACTTACTTTAGTCTTCTTTTTTTGGGAACTGTAAATTTTTATGATATGAACCGAACAACAATCCTGTTTCCTGACACCCTAACTAAAAAAACACCTGCTCACTCTAGATGGGTCACATGGGATCTAACTGGAAGGTTTGAAGGGGGTTTTTCCTTTCCTTTGAAGTGGGGATTTTATCTTTACCCTCTTGCACAAGTTGATTACATCCATATCAGTATTCAAAAAAGCACTGAAACACTTTACAAAAGAACGAACCTTACTATAAACTCCTTCTGTGAAAGTTTTTTTGAATCGACAGTTGCCCTGAAGATCACAAAAGAAGTTTTTAAAGAGGATCTAGGTTTTATTATACCACACACACTGATGGGCTGGGTTTATTACATGCCAATGCAGCAAGCTGACTATACTTACCAAATCCCAGGCTGCACAAAAAAGTTTAAAGAACAAAACATTCTCAATAGCTGGAGTCAATATATGTTCGGATTAGGAATCTCAATCCTTCATAAGCGGGGCATTTTCTTATCTCTTTCATATGAATTTTTTACTGGCTATAGTTCTCCAACACACCTCGGAAAAGCAAGAGTAGCTTGGACTTGGTAATTTTATAAGGTATTTTTATGGATTTTTCTTATCTAAAACGTCCTTCTAATGAACAAATAGGTGTCTGGGGAGTTACGACTCTTTTCACAGCATGGATAGTCAATCGTCGGCCCGAACTCTTTCTTAACCCTTCTACAAACTGGTTGGGAATCTCTCTTGCTTCAGTGATTAATGGCGCCGTTCTGACACTTTTTCATAATGCGCTAAGGGTCTATTTTCGCCCTATAGAACAGGAAGACCCTCAGTTAGAAAGACTAAGTATTGCCTCTAAAAAATGCGACGATACAAGTAGAGAAAGAGTACTAGCACATGCAGAGCATCAAAAAGCTCAAATGACCTTCAATGTTTTAGGTAAAGACAAAGGAGCACAAATTCAAAAACAACAGGGAAGGGTGAGCGAGTTATTCCTTAAAAGAAAGGAGGTCAGTATACAATTAGCTGCTGCACAACAACAAAATGAAATCTTTAAACAGGATCATCTTATTAAAGCTAGAGAAGTTCATGAGTTGGAACAAGACCTTTTACGTCGTAAGGAAATCATTTCTCAAAGAGAAGAGACCATGACAACCATAGCTTTGCAATTAGACGCTTCTAAACAACTCGTTGTTGACATTCAAAAAGAGCTGGAAAGCACTCTCAGGCAATTCAGACAGTATGAAAAAGAAGTCCCTAACTTAGCAGATAGAGAAGAACAAACTTTAAAAACTTTAAAAGAAATGAGTGAAAGGCTTGAAAAATACTTACATGTTGAGCAAACAAAACGTAATGAATACACAATACTTTCATCAGAACTCCAACAACTTGAAGAGAGTGCGAAAACACTTGTAGATCCTATCTTTCAAACAGAAGAAAAATTGAAACTACACAATGCTGAAGTCCAATTAATTCTCAAAAAACTTAAGCCTATTCTTTTACAACTCTCCAAACTTGAGCCAAATACTCCTAATCTACCCGAAACCATACAAAGCTGCGCCGAACTCACTCTTTGGATAGAACACACACTACAGAAAGAAAAAGAAGCTTATACTCAAAGTAACACTCAACTCACAGAAGTAACAGAAAGTCTTACAGTCTTGAGTCGTAAAAAAGGGGAGGCTGAAGAGGCTTATAGAGAGAAAGTTTCTAAAACATACGACCCCTCTGTTTTACATCGTTTGCAGTCGGATAAACGCAGTGCAGAAGAAGAAAAAGCTTCTTTAGAAAAAAATTATGATGGTTTTTTAGACAAACTACAAACTAAAATCCAAAAGCGTAGAGAAAAATACGAAGATGCTAAAAAAAAGCATGAATCAAAACTTGTAACAGTGACCATAGATGACATTAACGCTGGTAATTTTGACCATAATTTTTATGGAAACATCAAAGAATCCACAACACTTGTGACAAGATCCACTGAATATAGACATAAAATTTCTCATGAAAAGCTTGTTCTTACTCCTGAACAAATTCTTATGTACTTAAGCCACAAACTGATTAAAGCGCAAAAAACTTTCGAAAATCGTAAAGATTCTATTCATTTTACTAAAATTGAGCAAGCTCAAGCAAGGATCGGCAGTTGTGAACAAGATATAATTAAGCGCAAAGCATTAGAAGAAGAAGTAACTACTCTTAAAAGACAAATTGAATGTCTCGTTGCAGAAATTAGTGAAAAAGGAAACATCTTGAGAGATCTTTACAGAGATGTAGAAGCTCATCGCAGCATTATTGAACTTTTGAACACCATATCTCAGGATTCTTTAGGAAAATTGAAAGAACTTTATAAAGCCATCCAAGCCTTCGAAGCTCAAAAGCAAAAACAGATACCAGAACAATCTTCCATTAGTCTAAGGAAAATTGAAGTCTTAAGATTAATTAAGCGTTTAGAAATGGAACTACAGACTTTTGATACGCCTAGGCTTCAGAAAACTTATGATCAGGAAACAGAAAAATACAAAACAATTGTTGAAGCTCTAACAAAAGCCCGTATTTTTTTAACCACAGCCGAAGAAAGAAAATCTGAGCTTGGGCTGAAAAAAATTGAAGCTACTCAAAAGATGAAAACGGTTGAAATTCAACTTTCTCTTTGCTCTGATGAAATAAAACGCCTTGAAGAAGAATACATAAAAAAGGCGGAATTTTATAAGAATGAATTGTCTGAATCTAATACACTTGCTTTACAAACTACAGAGGCAAGAGAACGAGTTGAAAAGCTTGAACAAGAGTACACCGATCTTGATTCTCAATATACTGCAGCAAAAGATACGTTAACAGAACTCAATAGTCGGCTTGGAGTTAACTTTTCCTCAGCAAAGCAATCTGCAGATAATTCAAGAGAAGATTGGAAACGTTTGGCTCAGGATTATAGTAAAGCTCTTCATGAACAGACTGAATTGGAATATTCCTTAAGAGAATCTAAGCAACTCTTGAAAGAAGTGACTATATTACAACACTCTATAAGAGCTTTAGAAGCTCAAAAAACCTACTATCTAGAAAAAAGCAAAAATCTAGATAATGTTTTCCTTGTATCTCATCGCCATGAAGCCTTGGAAATACAACGAAAATATTTAGAGATGCAAATTCAGCAATGTAGAGCTCAGTACATACTAGCAAGAAGCAAAAGAGAATATGAAGAGTTTCGCAGAGTTAATCCTCCAGATATTCAAAAAGCATATAAAGAAGAGCAAATGCATTACTATCAACTTGAGCTCTATCTAGAAAAATTATTCCAACATAATACCATTATACAATGGGAAGAACAAACCGATCCATCTGCTCATGAAAGACTTCAAATTCAAATTCAAGACTCCATAACCCGACAAGCGGATCTTCAAAGAAAGCTCTCGGTGATCGATTATCTTGGCTTTGAAATCATAGATACAAGTAGCCCACGTCTACAATTTAAACTTGGACATAGAGATATTGGTAGAGTTCAAGACGACCTGGTGATTAAATCACTTATAGCATCGATTGAAATATGCCTAATGAATCCTGGAGTAAATCTATTCCATGCTATTGCTAAGCTCTTAGAGTCTCCCCCAGAGTATGTTGACCTTGAGATTGAAGGGCAACACAGCTTGCGAAGCTTAAGCGAAAGAGCTACAAAAACATTGCAAGAGTTGGATGATAAAAAGCGAGAGGTTTTTGCCTTAATACAAGCAAAAATTGAAGAAACATTTGAGGATGAAGAACAAAGACAGCTATTAATAGCCCTTGAAGAATGTAGACTTAAGCTCGAACCTTTTGAGTCAGTCATCCAACTTATAAAATCTCCTCCTGACTATTTGGATCTAGAAACCGATAATGATGACAAGAAAAAATCTTGTCTACAAGCCATACTTCAAGAGATTGAAAAGGGACGGAGCACGATTGTTGCCCAAACAACTAGAGATTATCAGGAACTTCAAAAGCAAGTTAGGGAGTTATTTGGGCATAAGTCTGAACTACGTTTTCTACTTGCAAAATTAGATCTACTACAACACACTCAACAACAATTTTCAGCCATCGAAAACCAGGCTTCTGTTACTAAAATTTGTAAAGCAAAAATCGAAATTGCTGATATCATACAACAAAAGAAAGCTATAAAAATAGAGGAAATTAAGAAGGTTCTTGCAAACAAAGAACAAAAAGTAGGAAACCTTCCAAAGCAAGAAATTTCTGCATCTGATAAGGCGATTGAGGCTATTGTTTTCATATCTCCTGAAATTTTACTTCTTCTATTATACAAAATGCAGGTGATTGGAAAACTATTAGAAAAAGTAGGGGCTAATATTACTTGGTCTTCTGCTTGGAAAACATGTATATGGACGTTTGCGATTCATAGTAAAAGTTCCTATTTATTAGAACGTGATCCTCGGGCATAGTTTTTTCTTTAGAAAATTCCAATTATAGCGTAAACTTCCTATTGCTTAATGAAATTGTTATGGCAGTTTGAAATGAATAGGCTATCGTTATATACCATTCTTTTAATTCTATTACCTTTAAATATTTGGGGATCCTTTCTAGACTATTTCTATCCAGCTGCTCCAGAACCTCCAAAACCTATACCTATAATTAATCCTCCTCCTATAAATGCAGGTTGTAACAGCCAACCTATTGAGAAAATTTGCAATATAGAACAATTGGGAGCTTTTGCAATCGCTGAATGGCAAAATACAAATCTTATTATGGGAGGGCTCAGCTACACAAAAGAATTCATCTCGCGCGATAATTCTTGTTTTGTTCATTTCAATTCTTTGCAAGACTGCACGGCTTGGATCTTGCCTTTAGGATTCTATAGTCAATATGAAACGCCTCTGAAAGAAAAAACTAACACTAACATTGATATACGCCGAAAAGCTTTTGGAATAAAAAGCGGGTTAGAGATAAACGTTTTAGATCACCTTCTTATAGGAGCTGGATTAGGCTATTTGTACTCTGATATTAAATGGCAAAATTTTAAGGGAAAAGGTCATAATAACAGTCTTTCTATTGAGCCTTATGCTGCCTATACGTTTACTAAAGGAATGATAGCACTAAACCTTATTGGTATTGGTAATCTTTATGCAGGAAGCCTAGCATATTGTAAAGAGCAACCCACCAGTATAAACCACACAAGCTGGAATTTTGGAGTCCGCTTAGGGGGAACGATGGATATCGAAATCCCTAAGTCTATTACTCCAGGCCTTATCTTCTATCCTCATGCAGAATTTACCTATACCAATGTATTTGAAACTGAATATAAGGATATTGAGAGTCGCAGATCTTCTTTCATACAATCTCTCCTTTCTTTTTCATTTGCAAAAACTGTTAGATGTACCAAAGCTATATTTATTAAACCTAGCCTATCACTTGGATGGGCAGGGTGGTATCCAATCACCAGTGATCCATTAAAAGTAAAAAAAATCTCTGCATGCTCGGTCAAGCCCTTATCAAAAAATCAACTCTTTTTAGCAATAGAGCTGGTCAGTTTTTATAAGAAAGGGATTGTTTGGGGGCTGACTTACAATGCATACATTGGAAATCATTCTCCCATACAATTTGGCCAAATAGGTATAGAATGGAATTGGTAGGCTTTTATTGTGAAAAAAGAAGTATTCAAAAAGATAGAGAAAAAGATCCGCTCTTTTGATCTTTGTTCTCTTGTAAGACTTCTTCATAGCTTAGGGTTTCATCAAGATGATATTTATTTTGAAAGTCATTTAAGCCACTGTTCTCCCATAAGTTTATGTGAAAAAATTTTTTTTTCTAACAAAGCTCCTCGTGTTCGTATTGTTTTAAATATGGGCCTTTTAAGCAGCAACTCTCCACTCCCCAGCTTTTTCATTAAATATATTGAAAATAATGAAATTGATGGAGAAAAATTCTTTCGTTTTCTGAGTTTTTTTAATCACCACCTGATAAAAGACTATCTAAGATTATGCTTACCCGAAAAAAACACCCTATTTTTTCAAAATTGGCGAGATACTCATTATTACTATTTAAGCTTATTGGGTTTTGAAAGTATTAGCACCTTATGGACAATTTTCAAAGATTGTTTTCCTGAACTTCAAATTAAGGTCATTAAAAACACCCGAATGATGCGTCTCAATGCATCAACTTTGATTTTAGGGAGAGATGGAATGGGAGGAAAAGCAACCGTTGGGGAAAGACTTCAAGAAACTTTATCAAGCTTTCGGATAGTTTTAAACACAGAAGAAGAGCTGTCTGAAACTCTCACCCCTTGGCCTGTTGAGATTAATCGACGTCTTATCGCTTGGATTTTTCCTCTTTTGAAAAAAACTGATATTCATTTGTCCATTATTCTCAAAATCAAAAATAAATGGGGGGCTCTTCATCTGAAGAAAAACCATTATTTAGGCTTTGATCGGATTGGAAAAAATTTTCATCCATTCCAACTACTTCTTTTTCATGGGTTCATTAAAGATCTTAAGATAAATACTTATCTAGCTAAAGAAATGCATCGTTAATTTCTTGAAAAATTTTTTTGATTGGCATAGCCTATTGTCGATTGATTTCTTCAATATATCTTAAGGAGGATATTTATGTATATTACGGGTGAAAATGATCAATTATGCCTACTTGCAAATACCAAGGAGCATAGTACTCTAAGCAATATTGTAGATACACTTTGTCAATTCAACCCTCATTTACAAAAACATAGGTCCTTAATGCTTTACCAAGGACGCATGCCACCCCATACTCCTATCCTTGACCCTGGCACAACGGATCGTGTTCATTTACGAGAACAACAAAATGATGTACGTAAAGTCTTTCATGCTCCTGAGGAAGAAAGAAAAAAAATGAGTGTAGTAAGTTCAAATCCAGAAGGTGTACTAGCTGCAAACAAGACGCTGACTATGTACAACAAAACTGTATTTGAAGAATTTTCTGAGAAATATCTTCAGCCTCAAGAATTTGCTGTCACTTATGCCATTCTTGATGAGCTTGCTAACTCAGGACGTGATGCAATTGAAACTTCAGAGGCATTTAACTCATCAAGGCAATTTATCAAAATTCTTAAGGATCAAGATAAGCTTATCGCTGAACACTCTAGCCTATTAAAAAATTATAAGGATGGGAATCATCCTATAGTCAGAGCAGCATGGAGAAAAGTTCAAGAAAGCAATAGAGCAATCCGTAAAATGCATTACGACCAGATCTCTCAACTTCCCAAACCTGTAAAACGACAAGTCAAAAGTACAACACTGCTTAAAAAAAATGCTCGTAATGGATGTACAGTTAATCAGCATGGCATTCCTAAACTTGTTGGTTCTAGACATTTGAGCTATGAGACAATGCAAAAATTAATCAAAGGTACACGCTATGTGAACAAATCTGTTTTAGGATTAGGCGTGATGGCTGCTGGCATTGAGACTTATCAAGCTTATCGTGATGGAGCAGATTGGGTAAAACCTGGGTTTAAATGGGGAGGAAGCTTTGCAGGGTCGATGGGTGCGGGCTATCTTACTACTCAAGCTGCTATGTATGCCATTCCTTTAGCTGTTTCTGCACTCTCTGGTCTTGCAATGGAGTCAGTCGTGATATTTTTAACTTGTACACCTTGGGGGTGGGTTTCACTAGGGGTAATTGTAGGAGTCGGAAGCTTTTTTGGAGGAAAATATGGAGAAAAACTTGTAAGTGCAGTCTATGACAAAGCGCAACCTTATGTCCAGTATGGATGGGAAAAAACAAGTGCTGCTTATTATACGGCAAAGGATTACGTTGAATATGGATGGGAAAAAACAAATGAACTATATGACCAAGGACAAAAAATCATCACTGAATCCTGGGACGATATTTGTAAATATGCCAAAGATCTATACGAAGGTTGGTTTAGCTTTGCGTCTCCTGAACCTAGTAAAGGATAAAAAATGTTTTGGGCATAAACTAGCATTAGTTTTAAAGTATTCTCACTATGTTTTTAGACGATCAGTTATACCAGGCCTATTTAGAAGAAATGGAACAATTAGAGCACTTTCGTTCTAGTCACTCTACTCTTTATCGTGACACGCCTATTGAGCTGCTAGAAGACCCTGATACACTCAGACTCGTAGAATCCTTGGCTTTTTTTTCAGCAAAAAACCGTACTCAAGGACTGCATTGTATCTCTCAACTTCATCAAATTCTCTTTCGACAATATTTTTCTTTCTTAATTGCGCCTCTTCCTTCTATGGGAATGGTACAGTTTCATCCCTCTTTAAGAGTTCCTGATCGGGTTGATTTAAAAGAACAAACAGAATTAATTGCTCATACCTATGACGAGCGAAAAGCCTCTTTCCAGTCTTTGTTCCCTATAAGTGTCCTTCCGCTTTTCTTTGATAGCTTTAATTTTTTTCAGAAAATTCAAGGAGGTTGGCATTTAGAAATAAGTTTCAAAGCCCCTTATCTACAAAGTGAAGGACTTGAAAAATTTTCCTTTTATATCAACCATCTCAATAGTTTTTGGGGATCTCTTCGTACCTTTTTTGCTTTTCATCGTTCTTTAGAATCCATAAATGTATTTTATGATGAAAAAGAAATAAAGAAAATCGAAGGACACTCTTGCAAGTGGACCTTTGGGGATAAAGACGATCTGATATTTTTCAACCACCCTTTAAGCCGAATTCGATCAAAACTCCATTTTCCAGAACAAAGTCTCTATTTAACCATTCAAATTCCTCCTCAAAAGAAAAAATGGGAAGTAATTACATTCTCCTTTGAATTAAACGATCTTTGGCCTAAACAATTCACTCTTACTAAAACATCTTTAGTTCCTTTTGTGACCCCCGTTGTTAATCTAAAATCCTGTCAAGCAGAACCTATTGAATGTGACGGTACCAAAGATTCTTACCACATCCTTCACCCCAATCCTAATTATCAATTTTTCCTTCATAGTATTTCAGGTGTGTATGAAGTAAGCCCGATTGGCATGAAACCCTTAAAACCCGGAATTTTGGACAAAAGAGGGCGCACCTATGAGATTGATTATTTAGAGCATAGGATATTCTTAGATCTTCCTGGAGCTTTTCAAAATCCTTGCAAAGTTTCTATAGATGCATTTTGGACACAACTATGGTTTTCAGATTATATTGACCAAGAATTTAAACTCTCTTTAGCAGAAAAACAACTTCCGAATTTGCAATTGAATCTCCTCAATCAAATGATAAATAATGAAGTTCCCAATACGGTTAGAGATCCAAAATTTTTACTACGCATTTTATCTTTGAAAAACCAGAACCAACTTAATATCAATGAAATATTATTTCTTATGAATGGCTTAAAAAACATAGATCATAGCTACTTCCACTTTGTTCCCTCTCTAATTAAAGAGCTCAAAATTAATCAACAAGTAGATCGTGCTGGCATTGGTCCCACGATTCAGTATGAGTTTCGCTTGAAAGAATGGGATGGGAAAAATTGGGAATTAGTGGTCTTCTTTTTTCATCAAGTTCATCTATTTCTTAATAGCTGGCTATCTAATTTTCATGTAGAAACTATTCTTTTCTTTCCCCAGATTAAAAAACCCTTACACTTTAAAGGAGGATCCGAAAATGAGCTTTCGTTTTTGGCCCGAGATTTCTTTTTGCCTTAATGAGGTTGAAAAAGAAAAAAAACTTCTTACAAATAACACACTTACGCTTGATACTTTAAGTGATGCTCGAGAAAAAATCGCACATCGCCTCGAATTATTAAAACTGAGTTTTGAGCAAGATTTAAGCAATCAGTACTCTTCCCTGGCTCTTTTTGCAATTCTTGCCTATATTGATGAAGATATCCAACGTCATCTTAAAGATATTGGAAAAGGAAACTGGGATCCTATTCAAAAGGACTTTTATGGTGCCCATAGTGCTGGCGAACTTTTTTTCGAAACCATTGATAAAATTTTAGATGATCCTCAAGTCCCTACTATTGTTCTAGAAATTTTCTACTTTATTTTGAAAAGAGGTTTTCTAGGAAAATACCGAGATTCTAAGACGCACATTAATAAGTATCTTGATCTAATGAAAGAAAAAATTCCTTGCTCAGCTCCTATCCAGACACTTGACCCTCTTGATGAAGCTCATCGAGAAAACAAATATACCATTAAAACATGGCATTACTATGCAGGTGCTGGGTTAAGTACCCTCCTCCTCATTTTAAGCTTATACTTTTACTCTTATTAGTTATGAATCATGTTACTTTAGGTTATACAGAACAACGTTCCCCTCCTCTTTTATTTGAACAGTTAAAAGCCGAAATTTTGAATGTTTGCCCTCATCCAGAAGTGGTGATACCCTATCTTAAAAAAATAGAGAAAGAGCTAGAGCGTGAAAAAAGATTCACCGTTTTAGAATTACTGGATGAGTTAGAAGAATTGTTAGATATTACCCTCTTTTCATAGAAGTTATGAGAAAGCTTTAGAGAGACCTATTATGCTTCTATAAAATAATATTTATTTATGGAAAATTTTATGATCCAAATAAAAACTGAAAAGCAATTTGAAGAATTAACCGATAAAAATTTCAACCTTCTACGTATTTTCTACATAAAATGGCAGAATAAGTATGATAGTGAAATATCTCCACCTATGATTTCTGAAAATATTAATCTATTGAACGCAGGAACTTCAATAATAGGTAATGTCCCTGTGTATAGACCTAAAAACATAAATGATTGGATTTTTCTGTCGAGAATGTGTTTAAACAATGAGCGCAATCAATTTATTGTCACAAAACTTTGTGGAGTTTATTGCTCTATGTATGGAGGAAATCCTAATCCTACAAAGCAAAAAGATGGAGAAAAAAAATATTTTGGACCCTTAGAAGGTACTAGCGATGCACAAACTAAAATTGTTACTGCACATAGATCAGAAATCCAAGAAGATATAGGCACATACGTTCTATTTCGTTTTATGTATGGAGAAAAAATAGATATGCTTAAATGTAATGTTAAAGTGCCTGTTTATGATAAAATAGCTCAAAGGTTAGCGCAATGTAATATTTCACATGTTAAGATCGCTTTAAACAATGAAATGCCAACGCACTATGCGGATTCTAATTTATTTCATCTTTGTGGAGCAATTCCTGCGATTTTTATTGGTGAAACAAGTCGTTTTTCATTTTCATTACCTATAGCATTAATGCTCTTAGATTTGATTGAAAATGAATTCAAGTATGGGAAAAACAGTGAAAAACAAATGAATGTTTCAGATATCTTTGGAAAAAAGCCTTTAGATGATCCTAAATACTTTTCAGAACATAGTGTTATTGATCAAGGGCAGTCAGGTAAAGGAAAGCATCCTATGTGTTTCCAGGGTTCAGTGAAGCAAGCTAACAATGCAAATGATTTTTTAAATAATACACAAAAAAGAACAGTCGATCAAAGTATAGTGAATATTTTTAGTGGTAACAGAGTTTTAAAAAAATGTATTAAAATAATAAGCCAGTGGACGAAAAGTAAACAATTAGAACAAAAAAGTGTTGATGAGATTGCAAATGATTTCGAAAAACGAATACAATATCTAATCTAATTTTTGATTATACTTAAAGGGCCCTATGCCGGGTAGCCCAGAGGAGTCTCACCTCTAGGCCCCCACAGATCCGTACGTGAATCTCTCAATTCATACGGCTCCTGTTGTTTAGTCATCCTTTTAGGAGACAAAATCCCAGTGTGCAAACCTTGTCCAAGGTGGTCCTTGCGGATCCTTCTCAACCAGTTTCGCCCTTTCTCGCGCGAACTTTTAAGTCGCTTGTATTTCTTAGATGCCCATAGACACAACTTATACTCAATATAGTAACCCGTCTGATACAGGGCAGATCGGTTGAATTTGCCGTAGTAGTTGATCCATCCTCTGACTTGAGGATTTATCCACCCGGCAATTTCTTCCAACGATGTTCCTGTTCGTGACGGAAGTTTCCATCCCCGTATAGTCGCTCTGATTCTCTTCTTTGCATTCCTACTGATTGCTGGCGTAAAATTCAGAAAGATTTTTCCTTTCTTAGTTCGCGAGCGTCTCGGGCGAAATGTATAGCCAAGAAAATCAAACGAGATGTTTTTCTGTTCATCTTTTCGAGTGCCGTCCTTGCAGTAGACGATTCTCGTCTTCTCTGGATGAAGTTCTAAGTAACACTCTGCTAGTCTAACCCTTAGTGCATCCAGAAGCTTTTCAGCTTCTTGTTTGGTCCGACAGTGTACAACACTGTCGTCCGCATATCGCGCGAATGGATTATGCGGATATTGCCGGGTCATCCATGCGTCGAATGCATAGTGCATGAAAAGGTTAGCAAGGATAGGGCTAATAACCCCTCCCTGTGGAGTGCCTTTGTGTCGCTCTATCTTTTGCCCCTCTTTATTAATTATTGGGGCTTTCAACCATCGCTCCACGTATAGAAGTATCCATTTCTCTGATACGTGATGCCGCAATGCTTTCATAGTGAGGTCATGATTCATGTTATCAAAGAAACCTTTGATGTCTAAATCTATCACCCAATTATAATCCCAACATCGTCGTCTGGTCACTGTTAGCGCTTGGTGCGCTGACTTGCCTGGGCGATATCCGTAGGAATCTTGATGAAAGCAGCGATCAAGCTTTGACTATATATAGAGCTTCACTACCATCTGCGCTACCCGATCGGCAACCGTCGGTATGCCCAGGACGCGTTTCCCACCATTACCTTTCGGTATTGTTACGGCCTTGACCGGTGGTGGAAAATAACATCCAGACGACATACGATTCCAGATCTTGTATAAGTTATCCTTCAGGTTCCGTTCAAAGTCCCTGATGGACTGGTCATCTATACCTGCTGATCCCTTATTTGCCTTCACACACTTGTAAGCTTCTAGGACAGAGGTTCTAGAAATACTGAATGACTTTGTTTTATCCAATAAGTCCTCCCATTTCTGGTTGCATAAAGTTTAAAACAGCAAACAACACGGCACCTTCGCTCCATCTCCATTACAGAGACTTCATTACTACTACGAGCCGTTCCGCCCCCGTGCTGCACATCGATACTCTCATTCTCATGGGACCTCCACTTAAATTTCTCTCTTAGCATTGCAACGACGAGTTCACACGTTCCATATAAAAGCCTGTGTTAAGTTCATGCCACCTATATGCCGACCGCCACTCAAGCAGTAACCAGGTTCCTCTTGAGCTATAATCCTGGGTGTGAGGGTCAACCCCCAGTTTCGACGATATCTATGGTTTTTCGACATTTTCAGCCGGCGGTTCATTCTCATTCATCTTCTTAACATACACCTGAGATGATCAATGCCATCCTTTTTCCTTAACGCTCACCACGTGCAATAATTTACCTTCGCAGCTTAAGGCGGTTTGACCCTGCTCCTGAAAGCCGAGCCGAGGGGCCTACCCTTATCTTTCATAAAGCACCTTCTCTGTTGTTCCTCAGAAAAGTTCGTGTCACAAACCCTCGAACCCCAAAAAACGACAAGATTTGAAAATTTTTGTCAACTTTATTTATTGCAATCATTTCTCTATAAGTTATTTACGAAAAAATCAGCGTCAAACAAATTTTTTAGACCACGCTATAAAAAATATTCTTTATACCGGGATTTTTTTCATTGCTTCATTGTATCCTTTGGGAATAAGGATTGAGTGAGTTTAGCCCTTTCTGAGTACTTATGAAGGATCTGTCTAACGGCGCGGTCGGTATATTTCTTTCTTCGGTTCGATTCAAATAGGTACCTATCGATTGTAAACTCAGAATTCATAGGAAAACTTTGGTCCACTTCTATGATCGTCCTAGCAAGACGTTTTTTCAATTGAGATACGAAGTTTTGACTATTTGTAGGGAGATTCACAACTCCGCAGGATTCCTCAAGTTTCTTTTCACATTCTTCCCAGGGTAATGTCGGCGTATTTTTCAGACTCTATGACAAATATATCTCTACATAACAAACTATGCTCCAGACAGCTAAAAACGCACACTTCCAAAGCCCTTTTACCGAGAAAACTGTTACTCTTCTTGCGTTTTTGAACAAATTAAAACCACCTTTGACTCATGAAACTCAGATCTATTTCTAGTGGAAGATATTCTCGATGCGTGTGCCGGTATTTTTTGACAAACTCAAAAGCTTGAATGAGATATTGGTCCTGCGTAGCTGAGACAAGCTCAATAAGATCAAACAATTGAAATAGTACAGCGCGGTATTTTGAATGAATAGGCCAGAGAAGAGAAAGGTAGTTATTGTGGTGATAAGCAGAAACCTTGTCGTAGATGCCCTTTAAAGCATCAACGCCCCCTTTGTCGTTCAAAATTTTTCTCACTTGCTTCCCAAATGTGGCATCCTCTTCCTCTGTAGTGTGATCAAGAACTTCCTCTAGAACAGAGATTAACGACTCCTCCCAGTCACAGTGTTTGTCTTGTATCAACCTCAACTCTTCCCTAGCTGCATTTTCGGTGCGCCTCATTCTCCTTAGAAACATGTCAACTAAAACGTCAATTGTTTCCATTCTTAAATTGCACTGCATAAGATGATTGCCATGATCAAAGAGCTGAAAAAAATGAATCATCTCATGAGATGTCTTAGCCTCATAAGAGAGCTTGTTTAAATCTTGTGGACAAGAAGCAGCATCAATAACCCCTGACTTATACAAAGCAAAGTGAAGAGGATCTGCTTGAAAATGAGAAAACCAAAAGAGAATGGATTGAACTTCAAAGCAGCCCATGTCAGGCCATGACAAATTTTTTAAGTGTTCAGATAATTGTTGCTGATTTTCTAAAATAGCCTCACTACGCCCACCTTCATTCGAGAAAATCTGTGCTTGTTGCGTATTTTTAGAATTTCCCTCAGAATCCCTTGAAATTAGAGATTAGGTTTTTTCTAAACCATCTCGTTGAAGATGTTGAGAGGCTTTGTTTTGATCGATCCAGCTCACTCTTCCTTGGTGCACTCGTGATTCGAGCAGTATTTCACATGCCCCTGAGAGCTCTGAGAGGGTTTTTAGTATGGGCATTTTCATGATGCAGTTAGACCTACCTGTCCCTTGCTATACACGCATTTGCCGAAGAGCGATCAACTTAGTTCAGGAACTCAAAAGCTTAACGAAAGGTTGTCCTACTGACATTGTTTTTGACTCAACGGGAGTTAAGGTTTATGGGGAAGGTGATTGGAAAGTCCGTCAACATGGCAAAGGAAAAAGACGTACATGGAGAAAAGTGCATCTAGGAGTGTGTCCCGACCCTCATGAAATTGTGCTTAGTGAACTAACAGAGAGTAAACAGACCGATGGGAAAGTGGGGAAAAAGATGGCTAAAAAAATCCCCAAAAACGTGAAAACGGCTTTTGGAGATGGGGCATATGATCGAGGGCTTTTTTATCAAGAGCTTTATGAGCATGGGATACAGGCAATCATACCTCCAAGGCGAGATGGAAGGCTGCAAAAGCTGGATCGAAAACCGTGGTTTAAAGATCGTAATGATGCAATCCGAGCAATAACAGGCCTTGGCAAAGATAATGAAGCTCGTAAGCTATGGAAAATATTGTCCAGATACCACAAGCGTTCCATAGGAGAAACGGCAATGTCACGGTTCAAAAGGATCTTTGGAGGTGAGTTCCGAGCTAGAAAGCTCAAGAGACAAAAAGCAGAGCTGTATGATAAGTCAATTGCAATGAATAAAATGACTCTATTGGGAATGCCCAAAAGTGAAAGGGTAGCAGCTTGAAAATCTAGCGAAAAGGGGTGTTATGCTGTCTGCCCCTCAGTTACGCAACAACGCCCATTAGGCCTAGAGTTACAAAATTGAGTAACAGATAAATTTAGGCCAATTGACGCTCCTACGGTCAACTTTTGAAGTTTCTTGGATATAAATTCTTTTTTAATAAAAAAGCAACCACGGATGATCTGAACTCTATCTATCTTATTTCTAAACAGATAGATAGAGAATTATGAATCTATGCAAGAATGAATTTAACTTTCTATGACTTTTAAAGTATGCATTAAATTTTTATTTAATCTAAGATGTCTTTCCTCATTCAATATAAGTAAATATATTTTGAAGTAGCCCTAGGAGAAAGTTAAATGTCAGTACGTGAGCTTCAAAGACGAGAACATTGTCATCTAGAACAAAAAAGACAATATCAGCCGATTGATTCTGTTCCGAGTGAAATATGGTTTCATGTATTTTCATTTTTAGACACAAAAAGTTTGCTTTCTGTTTCATTGACACAAAAAACATGGAATCATTTATTGAAGGACGATTTGTTCTGGAAGCAACACTTTTCTAAAAATTTTTATCGATCACTTTGTTTTTATTTCCACTCATGGAGGGAATCCACTTTAAGTCACTTTTATTGGCGAAAAGAAGTTAGTTTACACCCTTTAATTTCCTACAAAGAAAATGAGCTAGAGTTTTGTGAGCTTATTGATGATAGAAGAGCTTTAGTTAAAGTATCTGGATTCCTAAAAATACTTCATATTCGAGAGAATAGAGTTCAACCACTATTTACTTTCCCTATTGTAAGTTACAAAAACGAGAAAGGAAATATCATCGCTATATTTTCAGACCATAAAGGCTATGGTACATGGTCAAAGATAGGTGGAACTATTTCTTATCATGCGGATGAAAAAAAAATGAGGCCAGTTTTTAAATCAAAAAGAGAGCTTCTACCTGAAAATTCTCAATACGATTTAGAAGATGCATGCTATTTAACTGCTGATGGACGTCTTAATTTACGAGAGAAAAACATAAACATTTCCTGTATAAATGAAGGATTCCAGCCAATTATTTACACATATCATTCACAAGAAGATTTACTCTTAATTGGATGTTTTCCTGGAAGGGTTCAAATTTACCGTTCTACAGAACTCGTTTGTGATTATCAAGAGGAAAACGGCAAATATATTTTTCATCTTTCAGTATTTGGTGGGAAAGTTATCATGGGATACCAAGATACTGATCCTTTTTACTCTACATTTTCCTTTAGAAAACAACTAGTAATTTATGATATAGAAGGCCAACGAGTTGTAAAAAAATTATCTTCTATTTCTTCTTTTGTTTTTCGAGAATCTATGATGATTTATTCTAATGAAAGTGGAGATATTATTTCTTTAGATCTCAATACCCTTATTGAACAAAATATTTTTATTCCTCAAGAAGGTAGAGGCGACTTTCCTAATAATAAGATTGTCAAAATGATTTGCCGAAATGATTATATATGGGCACTTTGTTCAAATGGAAAATTATATCTACATCATACCCTAATCAAAAAGAGTGTTTTGCTAAGGAAAACAAGATGTGTTGGAGTGGCTCCTTCTGGATTAGATCTTTTCATAATGGATAATTATCTTGTTGTAAAAGAAAATTTTATTGGAAATGAGCTGTTGGAGATATTTAACATCGAAAACTTAAATGATGTAAAAATTGTTTCTGAAAAACATATAACATCTAGACTCAAAATGACTTGTTTCGGAGGTGCTATTGTTTTGAATTCTCAAGATTTTGTAGAAATCTTAAGGGGGCCTATTTGGGATTATTCGGAACGACTAGAAGACACCGTATGTTGCATAAAAAGAAAAGACCAATTAATAGTTACTTTTAAAAGCGGAGAAATTTTGTTTTTTGATCGTAGTTTTCAGGTTACGAAAATGCATCTCGAATCTCCAATAATACATGCCAATGTTTTCAAAAGTTACTTGTTCTGTGTTGATAATAAAGGAGGTGTATCGATTGTAGATATCAATTCTCGGTTCGTTGTTTTTAAGCAAGAGCAACTATTAACTTTAGATAAAGAACCTCTTTCGTTAGAAACTACTTTTGGACAAATGACCGTAGCAGAACAGCTTCCTAGAATTTTTCAATCTGAAGGAACAGTACTAGATAACGCCATAGTAATTTCTGTAAATCATTCTCTTTTAGTTGTTAACATTAATTCTCGAAAGCATTTTTTTGAAAAAAAAGCATTCTCAGGATCTGTAAAATTTTTGCCTTTTCAAGGCAGGATTTTTTGTTTAGGGTTTAACAATGAAACTCAAGGGGTTATTGAACCTCATTTACTGACATTAGAAAAATTTAGCTCTATTGCAGCTATAGAACATTTTAAAATTTGCTATGACTGCTTTTTGTTAATTGTGAGGTCCGACGGAACAATTGAACTCATTGATCTTATTTCTAAGAAAACAATGATTTTCTGGAAACTACAAATTGATTTTAAACAAATTGAGAGAGATTTTGAAGTCAGAGAAATTGGTAATAATCGAATTATGATCCTTTGCAAAAATAGCGAACCTATTTTGTATAATTTATTAAACAGAGAAAGCGAGCCTGTAGGTCATAGATTCATATATTCATGGCATTTAATTTCAGATGAATTCCTCTTACTTATCCTAGAAAATGGGCAGATTATTACTCTCAATCTCATTGATGGCTCTAGAAATGTGATTGATCAAGGTCTTGAAGAATGCTTAGTAACAGGAACTAAATTGGAAGGAAGTAAAATTATTCTCTTTTATCAAAAGAAAAATTGTCAAGTCGGAATAACTCATTATAGTCATTTTAGAATAGGAGCTAAATTTATAGATCTTGAAAAAAATGTAAATACATTTTTTACGGAAATGGAAAAAGGCTTTCAATTGATGAGTTGTGATTTTGTACAAGCAGTAGGAGAAGAGTACCTAATCCTTTCATTTTTGCAAGATCATTATGATTATAACGAATACCTGTATAAAATTTTAAATTTAAATAGCGGTAAAGTTGAACTGGAATATCAATCTCTATCTGATTGTCAGGAATGGATCACATGTAATAGCCAGTTTCTTCTTTACCTAGATGAAAGAGGTGCTCTTTATACTTACGATGTGAAATCTAAAAAAGAAATTTTACTGTTGAATTCTCAATTTATTGAAAGAAGAGCTTTAATAGAAAAGCATCTTATTCAAGATAAGATTTTTCTGTGGCTTGAAGAAGAAGAGCCTTATGACAGTGATGGATACGGCCCGCCAAGAGGTCCAAATTGTTGTGTTTTTGATCCTAATAAATTTTCTCTTATTTCTTTAGAAGAGGGAGTGTATAAAAACGAAAAAAACCTGCTTGTGGTTGATAAAAATGGGAGTTATTTTTTATTTGACTTAGCTAAGCTTTCATTAATTATTTCTTCAAATATTTATCATAGATCAGTTGTTTATTACGATAATATTGGTGATAAAATTATTTTAGGAACCAATGATGTAGAGTCATTTAGAGACGAATATGACGATTACAATGAAGAGAAATTTTCTTTGCATTTTTGGGATTTAAAGCAAGGAGTTCATATCGATCTAGCTGAAAACCAAATCGGCAACGTCTTAAGTATATGTTGTTTCGATGCAAAGATATTTGTATGGATAACAAATGATCATTCTTTGGGTCGAGTTCAAGACAAAAAACTCTTGATAATAAATGAGGATCATTCATCACGAGAAGTAGATTTTACCCAAACTCTTGGAGAAGAGTCGAGAATTGAAGAAATAAGGTTTATCGAAGATAAGACATTTATTAAGTGCGATGGAAGAGTGTATTTCATAAATAATCAAACACTTAATATTTCTCAAATCCCTTTGGAATGTAATAAGTTTAAAATTGAAAACAACATTCTTTTGATAGAATCTAGAAACGAGGTTAACATATTTAGGATTGCTTTTCATGAGCTTGTTCCCATAACTGTGTAAAGATTAATTAAGAATGAAAATTGTGGATTAATTACTAGCCTTACACAAAAGAGGCAGTTTGTTGCAAATTTCTCAGCTCTCGAAATGCCATTTAGACGAGGAGTCTTATCCGTGCATTTTAGGGTGGTTTTGTTTTCTAACAACTTATTTTCAAATGCTTATGCTATATCGCTTTAAACTTCTTCTTGTTAAAAATTTAGTCATGCTCTAACATCGTGTTTGATTTATCAAACATGACTTTCCCACTTTACCCCCGCTCTTTCAGAAAAATACGTACCGTTTGGAATAACGTGTCTATATGGAAGAAGGGATATTCTTGAGATTGTCTCTTCAGAAACTTCTTCTCCCTGAGCTCTCAAATGATCAATAATTCCAGCGATTTTCTTCGTGTTCCAATACAATATAATATTGGATACCAAACTTAAACAGCTTGCCTTGTTCATCATTTCCTTATAGTCACCAGTTTGAAACTCTCCCTGATTCGCAAAGAATATCCATCGAGGCAATTTGTGCCTGTACTCGCCTTTATTTAATTGAATATGAGCTTTTCTTCTAAGAGGAGGATTGGTCACATAATCGAGGATGTACTGCGTTTTTTCCAATCTTCCCAAATGGGTAAATGCTTTTGATAACCTATCAGCTGGAGAGGTATTGCTAACCTTTGTATGATAACATGAGCAGGGGTCAACTTTTTTCTCAGAGATGCCACCACTCTTAGCATTTGATCCCATTGCTCGTTGATGAGATCCATGTCTAGAGAGCTTTCAAATGAATCAGCAAGTTTTTTTGTTTCAAAGTCTCCATCTGCTTCAAGATGAAGCTCTTTGCATGCATGAAGCTTTTCCTCTTCCCACTTCTTTTCACTATAGATTAAATTCCAGAAGGAAGTGTGCCTTTTGCTTTGCGGGAGATAAATATCAACAGAGCGAAACTTATCTTTGATGGCAATCGTAAGACCAATTTCCCAGACGCTACGACGAATAGACCCATCTTCTCTATAGAGACCTCTGTGCAGCTTGAAGCCGATGAATGAGGTTGTTGCTGACAAGGGGAATTTTTTGATGTCCTCTCCATCTAATTTCCGATTAGATCAATTCCCATTAGAAGATCTTCGTTTCCTGGTTCATCTTCAAATGGGAGATTCATAAATCTTGAGAAATACCTCCTTATTCCCCTGTATCTACGAGATAAAATTTCAATGAACCCGTTGTTTTTAAGATCTCGATAAAAGCGCACATTTTTCACATCTTTTTTTAGTTCGTCTTCAGGGAATGAATCAAAAAGACTTTCAAAAGTTTTTTCTTTGCATTCGAATAAGGCATCAAGGAAGTTTTATTTTTTTACGATATAATCGTTGCTGCTTTTCATAGATATTTTTCGTCTCTCTTAACATTTTTTGGATGAATTGATCATGCATGAGCACTAATGAATCAAAAAGTGTCTTTTGAGATTCAGATAGAAAGATCGAGAGCAAGCTATACCTTTTTTCCGGATAAAAACGTTTGATTTCCCAAGCATCGTATCTTTTGGCAAGCTCATGACAGTGATTTACAAAATTGAGTGGGATATCTGATAGATCGATTTCACAATCCTCAAATTTTTTAAGTTTTCCAAATCGATCGAGATAGATGTTGATTGATCCGATGCTAGCAGCAGGTGGAGAGTCTTTCAGTTCAGCAAAGAGACTTTTAGGTTCTTCTGGGCTGGTCAAAGTGAGGAGATCTAAATGTTCTTTTGTTTTCTCTGTGATTTTTTGATAAATAAACGCCAGTTGCATATAAGGAATGAAATAACTACTTGAAAATGAGGTCCTTTTGGTTTAAATTTTTTGTTTTCAACCACAAAAAAAACGAAAAGGACCACAAAAATGGAAGAGAATGAAATCATTGA
>JBFWYS010000004.1:0-34916 GCA_050186175.1 Pseudobdellovibrionaceae bacterium | reverse complement strand
CGAAAAAGCCCTAGTAGAATTACCTTGAGCTACAAGAGCCTTTGTTAATGCCGCAATTGCTGCGCCGGATAACCCAGGAGCCCCAGAGCCATAATAAAATGGATACAGGTAAGTAAAAGTTAAAACGTTTGAATTTACTGAAGAAGTCCCATCCCCTACAGTAGATCGGTATAAATGAGTACAAACCTGACTTACTGCAACTGGCGCAGGAGGACTATCCGCATAGGTTTCAGCGCCACCGGCAGCAATTGGAGATGCTTCTGTTTCAATAGTTGTATAACCTGCACTGTTTACGTTTCTTTGATAAATTACTGACGTAATATTTACAGAAGGAGTTCTGCGTAATGTTGTTGCTGTTAAATTGACAGATGATTGAGTGTCGCCAAATTCATAAATAGTTGCACTAGGACTGCTTGAAAGTGTAACTGTTGGGGCAAGATATGGGTACAAAATATCGTCTATAAGATCTTGATATGAAATTGGAGTAGTCCCCAAATCAACTCCAGAAGAAATACCTCCCGCTCCTGCTCTAGTTACTCCTTGAGGAGTATAACTACTGCTGCCCGCTCCAATATCTGACCCATCAGGATTACATACAGCAACCGAAGCTTGTCCTGGAGTTGAGGTCGACTCGATGATTGCTGTGTTGATTTTTGAAATTAGGTCTTGCGCTATCATAAATTTGATCCGTCCGAATTACCGATTACTAATGCAGCTTGTCCTGGAGTTGAGGTCGACTCGATGATTGCTGTTGCTAACTTTGAAACAAGGTCATAAGGGATGGCCATTTCGGATCGAGGAATTAGAGTGCTGCTAGAGCCACTTATTGAAGAGCCATCGGGGTTTGATGCAACTAGTAAAGGGGCCGCTGGCGTTGCCGTAGATTCAACAAAAGCGGAATTTGCTTTTGAAAGTAAATCTTTTGCTATGGCCATTCGCCCCTCCTTCTACTTATTCATCATTTGAAACTCGGCTAAGTTCTTAAAAAGATTTTTTATCTGGTCCCCGCCAAGCTTATGTTTTTGAAACTGCTGCACCGCATACGCTTGTCGCAAATTAGGCGGTTGCTGATTCACTATATCCATAAAAATACCAGCTCTTGCTGCGGATCTCACATCTGATAAGTAACCTGAAAGAAGCTTTACTTTTTGTTCATCAGGGAGATTTATAAAATCTCCATTTTGAGCTAATTTGGAAAAATAGTTTTTAACTCTTTCCCCAACCCACTTCTGCATATTACTTCGCTGCCGAGCGGTAATTTCTATTGGAATTCCATTAAACTTGAATTTGTCCTCAACCACAATGGGCACTATTCGTGCGTCATTCGTGTTTTTGTACAAATCTAAAACTATCTTTGTTTCTGGCGTTGGTTTAAATTTTGAAATGAAAGAAGGATTGAAAAAAACATTCATTAGAGAGTTTGTACCCTCTTGATATTTCTCAACAGGATTACCGAAAGGATCTCGTCTAATAGGGAGTTCTCTAGCGAAAGGCGTTTTACCAAGAGCAAGATTGCCTGCCATTATTAATGGGTTTCTATCTTTGGTATCTCTTGCAGTATTATCAAATAAATCGTTAAATTGCTTTAGAAGTGTAGGGGTAAAGCTTGCAGGGATTCCTTTAGCTGCTTCGATAAGTGATTTTGGTAAGGTCTTTCCTTGAGCAAGTTGAGTAAAAGTTTTAATAAGTGGTTGATCGCCTAAAGTTTCCAATCCCCCTTCTATTCCTGCCGCTGCAGTGGCAAAAAAATCTTTTGTCTTATCTACATTTGAAGAAAGTTCTTTTGATTTTTCCTCTGCTCTTGCTCCCATTGAAAGAGGTACTGATAAAGGGACTGCCCAGTCATAAGTAACTAGTTTATCCCCTGGTTTTAGTGCCGCCTCATTTTTATCGAAACCTGAAAGCACATAGCGAGTTAAACCTGAAATATTTAATTGAGATTGATTAAGCCCCGCACTTCTTTCTACAGCTCTTAAATCAGGATCACGCGCTGCCGTGTTTCTAAGTAACCCAAGCTGTGAAAGTCCATATCCAACTGCCGTTACACCTGCGGTCCCAACTATTGCTCGAGACGTTGAATCTACAAATGCTTTTTGATCAAAACCATTATCAGTAGCAGCTTTTGCAAGCTCAACTGTACCTTTGATAAAACCTGCCGGTGAATAATCAATTGAACGAGCAAGAATATTCCCTGGAGTTTTTGGGTATTTTAAAAGAATATCTCCCGCGCCAAAATCTTTACCAACGTTCAAAGATTTTTTAATCCCAGAAAAAATTCGCGCGGGTACCGAATCATCTTGAAATGTTTTGTACAACGCTTCGAGTTCAGCTTTTGCAAACATTTCTGGGGTTGCCTGTTTGACGCCAGCGATTGACATTTGCTCCGATAAACTTTTACTTTTTGCTGCTTCGTAGAATGCTCTATCAGGCGCTTTCAAAGAAATATTCATGAGCTTTTCCGCGCCACCCAAAATACCTTTTTTAAAAGTTCTTCCTCTTGGTAGCCCATTCGAAATGCCGCCAACTTCCCATTTGTCGCCGACTTGAGTTACATCTACACCTTTGATTGCCTCTTGAACTCCTTGCTTTAACCCTCTTGAAAAACCACTAATCTGTTCTCTGATTTGGTTCCCACCATTCAAAGATTTAGTCCTTTCGCCAGTAAATAAAGACGCCGCTTTATCCAATGGTGCGCCAACAATATCTTTAACATTTTCAGCAACTGCAAAAGCAGCGTTACCCAAAACGTTTCTGATTCCAGTTTTTGGATTTAAAAGTTGAGCTATAGTTTGAAATGTTGAAATTTTTCTACCTAAAGAAGGAGGAACAATTTCGGCTATATCACGAAGCATAGTCGCTGTAGCAATTGCTTTTGCACGCCCTTCCGGCATTTGTTCAATTTGTCGTGCTTGCTCTGAGATTTTATTTGCAAATTCTGGCGTGAAAGAAGGAAGACCTAATTTACTAGCAGCTTCATTCATCATCTCTGCTGCCGGCAAACCATTTTTTTTGGATAATTCTTTTGCTGTATTATCTAATATTTTTTGCTTTACAGGTGGTAATTTAGCACGAGCATCTTCAACTGTTTTTGCTGCAACCCTTAAAATCCCATCAGGCCCCAAACGATTGTACATCGATAAGGCTTGAATTGCTTGCCCTTGGGTTGTTGCCTTTCGAGCCATCTCCTCTGCTATTCGAATAGATTCTGAAAAATCCCCTTTTGCATTATTTTGCCTAATAAGTTCCATCCCTACTGCATAATCTTCAGCTGTAGGTTGCTTTTTTGAAAATAAGTTATCTCTCGCTTTAATATGATTTTCTTTTACAAGGGCTTGCGCTCTAGCCATTGTTTCCATGTTTTTAATTGGGTCATAAGTACCACTAACACCTTCTGCTAACGGCTTTGGAGAAACTGGGCTTTCTTTTACAGTAGTTACAAAGCCTCTGACCTTTCCTCCTTCATCTAATCTGTTTTGAATGACCTGCGCAGCACCTTCAGTAACCAATACGGCAGGCACTTTGCCTTCAGATAATGCCTGAGTTTGAAGCTTTAAAGTTGCAATTTTTTCTGGAACTGGAGGCATGTTGCGCAATCTTATTGCTCCAGTTTCGCTATTTAATATTGGATTTTCTTTATAAGCATCAACAACCTTTGGGATATCTCCCTTAAGCTGCTTATAGCCCATACCTGCCCCAGCTGCAGCCATTCCCATATTTATCAAGGCGTTCGTTGCATTCTTCGCTGCGCCTACAGTGTCACCTGCTTTTAACGAGTTTATAGATTCCTTACCTGATTCATATGCCCCCTTCACTGCCATGGGCGTCATGGCTGCCCCAATATATGGCCCTACAACAGGAACGGTCATTGCTGCGCCTATACCAAGACCTTTTGGTGTGGTAAAACCTTGCACTGTTTCAGATAATGATTGTTCAACTCCTTTTTGAACATCTGACTTTTTACCAATCAAAGAGTTATATGCTGCTATTGGTGGGGCAACACTATTAAAGACCGCCTCCCCTATAGGATCTGCAAGTTGTGGAGGAATAGCAGGGACATCTTGCCAAGGCTTAACTTGTCCTGTTCTTGGATCAAGCATCCATTGGTCCATAAATTTCTGAAAATTTGGAGATTGATTAATTTTATCAAAAATTGGGTTGAATATTGCATCTGAAGCTTTTTTAGCTAAAGAAGGCTCGTCTAAAACAGAAGGATTCGGATTATAGAGTTTTTTAAATAACTGAGAGAATCTACTTTCTACAGTTTCGTTTTTTTTTTCGCTTCCAAATGTTTTTTGAATATTTTGAAAGTTTACCGAGCTTGGAGAATTAGTAAGCGCGCCATTATTTACTCCACCCAAATTGCCCATTATTTTTTTTACATAGTTTTGGGTTTCTTGAAATGGCGGGACACCTTTATATTTTTGAACGTTACCAGGTCCTGCATTGTAAGCAGCAAGCCCACCTTCTAGTCCAAATTTATCGATTTGTTGCTTTAAGTACCTAACTCCACCATCAATATTTTGTTCTGGGTCAAAAGAATCTTTTATCCCAAGACCTTTCGCAGTATCCGGCATTAACTGCATTAATCCTTGCGCTCCTCTTGGCGAACTAGCCTTTGAGTTCCCAGAAGATTCTTGCATGATTACAGCTTTTACTACGCGTGGATCTACACCATATTGCTTTGCTTTCCGCTGAATGATCTCGTCATACTGTGAAAGAATATCTGCCATTTATGGGGCTCCAAAATTTCCACCACCTTGATTACCACTACCAAACATGCCCATTAGAGAATAAGGGTTGAATGGCTTAGGAAAAACAATATCTGTCGCTTGCTGAAGGGACATCCCTTTGGACATTAAATATTCAATACTTTTCTGTTTATCGCTTTGTGGGTTTTGAAGATTAAAGGCTTGAGCCTCATAATAAGGCTTCTTCATTTGATAATCTAATTCTTTCAATGCCAACTCTTGTTGCTGATAAGGATCTTGACTCATCTTAAAATCTTTAAGCCCTTGAGGATTCATCTCAAATCCAAAGGCCTTTGCATTCTTTTGTTCAGGCGTCATCGCTTGATTATCAAGCTGTGCTTGCAAGCGTAATGCAGCCTCTCTAAAAGCCTGCTCTTGAAGCTTATCCTTTTGCTTTTGCTTTTGATCTTGTGATCTATTAAATGAATTACTAAACGCTTCACTGAACGCTCCCCAGTTAGCCATAACTTACTCCTATTATAATAATGCTCCAATTGCTGCCCCGCCTAACGTTCCTAACAATGGCATGATACCTGGATCTCCAGGTGTGCCACCTGTTGGAGAGGATTGTTGCTGCCATAATTTAAATAAGTCTTCGACGGGTTGACGTCTAAACAGATTAGCCAACTGTTCTTCGGCTGTTGCTTGTTGACGGCCTTTAAGGGCTTCATCGAATGACTGCCCTTGCTGTCTAGTACGTAAATCTGCTCCACTAAGGAGTTGATTAAACTGTTGCTGTTGCCCAGTAAGATTTGAATTATACGCTGCTAAATTTTGACCCGCTTGAGCATTTTGAACATTCAAATTTTGTGTAGCTAAATATTGCGCCTGTTCATCAGTTGCGCCTTGTTGTCTGAATATTTCAGCGGCTTGTTGTATTTGCCGCTCCATATCCATTTGTCTTCGCATCTGATCTTCTTGAAGCTGTGCTCGGCCTTGCTCAATAGAGTATTGAGAACTTAAATCTGCCAGCTTTCGATCTTGCTCCTGCATATTCAAAAGCATTTCTCTATTTGCGGCACCGGTTGTTAGCATTCCTCTTCTATTCAAATCAGATAAAAGCTGCTCTCTAGATCTGTCCCCTTGTTCTATAATGTCTCTCCTCGCCATTTCCATTTGAGGAGTATAAGTGTCCGCGACATTAATCGATGGAACATTTGAAAATTGATAAGGCGACCTATTTGTGAAATTCACATTTGGATTACTAAAACTATATGGATTATAAGACTGATTCTGAGTTGTTGGAGCTGGTATTCCTCCAACTGTAGTAGTGGCACCCATTTGCCCAGCAATAGGTGATCCGGCATTCAAAAAACCTGTCTGTCTGTTTATAGGAATAGGTTGATTCGAATTTTGCAACTGGGATTGCTGTTGTTGTTGAGCGGGCCCCCCAACACCTACCGGTTGATTTTGTACAGCTGGATAATATTTACCTGCAGCATTTGGAACAGAAACCACATTAGGAGTGTAGGACGTGGGTGTTGATTGCCCAGTTTGAGAATAATTTGGAACATAATAATTTTGGTTAGAACTAAGCTGCTGCCCTTGTGGCAACCCTGAAGACGTAGGAGTCAAAGGTCTCGTAGTCATACCCATTGAAATTACGCCATTTCGAGACCCTGAAGTTGTTGGTGTAGGTGAACCATTCCTTTGTGTTGGCAAAGTCAATCCATCTGCAATCCAAGGATTTGCACCAAGCATATTGCCTAAAACATAAGTGCTTAAAATATCATTTTGTAACCCAAACTGAGGCCCTTGATAGGGTTTAGATGCTTCTGCCGAGGATCCTGACATTGCTTGCCTCTTCTACATGAGCATCTAAACGAGGCTCTTCCGGTTCAAATATATCTTTGTACTTTTTGTTGAAGAGGGTTTTGAACATCGCGTAAACCGCGCTGTCGTGATACTCGCCATTTAAGAAAACGTCTTTTTTAAATTCGCCTTCTTTGTAGAACCCTAAGAGGTCTAAAATATTAGAAACTCTTTTATTCCGAATCATTATATTCAATTTTACTTTATAAAAATTGCAGTAATTAAATTTCCAGTGTAGAAAAATTTTTAATGCTGTAGTTCCGATTTTGTTCTTTTCAAATTCTTTATCTACTAAAACTCCTACCGAAATATTCCTTGAGAATTCATTTGCATCATATTGTCTAACTAAACCCACAACAGTATCTTTTACTACAACCATAAATGTATTATCTATAGCTGTAGAGACTATTTTTTGAGCGCTTGGACAATCCGGCGTGTAGCGAAAAAATTCCTCATAATCCCCAGAATAATACCACTTATAAACTATTGCTGTGTGATACTCAGGTTCAAATCTAACTAGGCGAATACCATTTAATTGTTTAAACATATTTCCTTTACAAATTATAATTTACTTTAACGCGTATGCTTCTAGTCGCGTTATTTTGTAAGTCCCCGCTTACCCATGTTGAGGATAAATTTGAGGCCCCTAAAGCGACATTGTAATTGTACTCAAAATAAATCCCTGTACTCGCAACTGGGTTTGCATAGATTTGGAATGAACTATTTATAAACTTTCCATGCCCGATGGTGCTATGAGCAGGAGTTAACGGACAGGATAGTAAAAGAGGATTCGCGCCAGCGCCCGCTGTTCCGGCTGCTGTATTGGTAAAAGTTGCATCTATACTTACCTGCCCACTTCTTTTTATTCGATAAGTATAAGTGTTTGTAGAATCATAAATCGGTGCTGTCCCTGCCGAAACAGAAAAATACGAACCGCTAGCAGCGCCATTATGTCCCGCAGGCATCGTGTAAGAAATAAATTCATAATTATAACTTAGAATTCCAGACAATAATGGGCTAACGCCTAC
Organism: Pseudobdellovibrionaceae bacterium; assembly: GCA_050186175.1. Classification (GTDB taxonomy): domain Bacteria; phylum Bdellovibrionota; class Bdellovibrionia; order Bdellovibrionales; family Bdellovibrionaceae; genus JBFWYS01. The sequence continues at coordinate 27,328 of JBFWYS010000004.1, read as the reverse complement.
GCATGTCCAATCATCTGAAGTATCTTTTGTGAAAGTTAAAAAACCAATGCAGGTTAAGCTGGCAGAAGCATGACTTGTAGTTACGTCATTGGTTGTCCATGCAAACAAATTGCTTTCTGCTGGGGTTGCAGGTGGATTATCAGCATAACCTATAGACGATCCACTTGCAGAAAGTAAATCTGGCTTTCTACTCAAAAACAAACACGGGTTAACACTAGATGCCGCAGTACCTACGTAAATAAACATAGGCATATTATTTGCCCAAGATGTCCCTGAGGTAGTTCCCAATGGAGAACCATTTACGCCATCAAAGAAATAACTATCTGCAGACGTTGCATCTTGAATTAAACAATAGTCGCTTGAAGTAAAAGTTAAGGTTTCCCATCTTCCTGCACTATCTAATCGTCTTATATAAACTGGATTTGTCGCACTTGGTGCACTTCCATTTTCACCCACTAAACTTAATACGCCTGCAGAATAACTCAATCTTGCATTTGAAATTAGCCCAGGTATTTTTGCATTAAATCCTTTTGAAAATGAGTGATTGCCTATCCACGGATAATCATTCCCTAATTTCATGTTATCATAGCCAATGCCTGCATTGAACATTGCATAAAGATTATCTAAACGCTTAGCTATTCCAGTCGGCCCTTGGTTTAAAATAGCCTCACCGTTATTATCTAAAATACTTGTACCTGGATCTGTAGGGATACTCATTTAAACCTCACCATGTGAACCAATTACTTCCATTCTTAATAAGTCTAACAACACCATAGTTTGAGCTAATTACCGTCGTTAGTCCCCCATCAATTGTTTCTGCACTATCCGCATCAATTGTAATATTATTTGCAGCCGCACCACCGCTTTCATCTTTTACAATATAAACTTTTCTTTCTTCTAAGCTTCTCAAAGGTGGCAGCGTTATAGTTCTTGCTAACGTTGTATCAGTAACACCTACATAGTAATCGCTTTTTAAAAGTGTGTAATCTGTCGCAACAGAGTAAATTTTAGAAAAGAAACTTTTTCGAATGCTGGTATAAACTTCGTTTAAAAACTCATCTAATCTAGAATTTCCAGTCTTTGGAGGTGTCGGAATTAAACTCATGCTCGGTACTCTGCTTGGTATCCTAAATCATGAACCCCCATGATATATTCTTCTAAACTAAATCGAAAACCATCGACGTTATCAAATCTGACTTTAAAGTAACGCCCGTAAAGTGGTTGCGCATTTATTCCTGTCTCTAACTCTACACGAGAATAAGTAACACCTGAACCCCCAAAAGTAGCCACCCCGAATATTGCATCATCGCCAAAAAATGCGCCCACAGGAGAAACCGTGTTGGTCTGTTGCCCTTGTCCACTATCTGTATTGATTGTTGTTCGGATTTGCCCTGTAGAAACTAAGTTAGTGACATGATTAAAATCGTTCAAAAGTTTTTGTTTTCCCACATTCCCAAAAGCTTCTTTTTTACTTTGCCAGTAAGCGTTAATTTTAACTTTTTTCTTAGCTATTCCGCCACCACCAGTTCCATTTACTGCAACTTGACCAAAAGAAAATGTAGTAGAAGTGACAGTTGAGATTATAAAAGTCCCGTCAAAAGATACTCCACCACTTGAAATTGATGAGTTTGAAATTGTGATTGAATCTCCAATGCTGAAGCCATGCGGTAGCAGAGTAGTGCATGAAACAAAGTTTGATGCTCTAATCAATCCTGTGGGTCCAGGTGCAATTTGAGATGCTTTTTCTATATCTGTGCTTGCTGATCCATGTTTTAAAACCCAACCATCATAGGTTCCTGTAAATAGATTTTCTTCACCATTAATATTCATCACTGCTAACGCGTTCGCTGTAATACCAGAGTGAATTAACATGGTGCTTTCTGGAGTTTCTTGCCGCTGATCGTAACCATCCAAATAGTAATCGTATGCAATAATTTTGTTATGAGTGGAGCCTGTTGTAGTGAAAGAGCAATAATATTGATTTTTTGACTTATAATCCACTGCAAGAGAATTTCTAATCCGATCTTTAGTAAATCTCCTGAGAGTTAAATCAATTGGATCTGAAATATGTATTAGATCCTTTGTCCCATTAAATCCTTTTATTTCGTTATTACGGTTAACAAATACAATAATATTGCCATATCGTCGCGATAAAATCTCAAATGGAGTGAATCCAGAAATGCAACCATCTCCCGAAACAACTTCTTGAACGAACCCTTCGGTAAAGTTTTCTCCTGAAAACAAAGAAATTAAATCTTCTTTGAAAATAGCAATATTGTCCCCAAATTTTACCAACCCAGTAACTTCATTTGTATAAAGAGCGTTTGAACTGACAATTCGAGCCACCCAAAATAAAGGATCCCAACTCTCACCATTTAATAAATCCGAATGATAAACAAATTCCCCACTGGAACCATAAAGACGGTTTTTTCGAACAAGTAGATGCTTAAAATTTGCTGGAGGAGTACCTGCTAAATCTGCAATGTTTCCTGAGCCAGTCCATTTCTTATTTGTATCAACTCCATTTGAAGCAATAAAAATATCGTTACCAGAGCTGTCTTTAAACTTTGCGAAACTATAAAAATTATTTGGATCATCAGTGATGACTGCAGCACCTGTAATGTCTGTTAATACTCCGGCATCACTTAAAGAATATATTTTTGAACCACCAGTTACTAATTGATAAACAGTAGACGCTAAAACTCCCTGTGTAATTCCAGTTACAGCTTTTGCTGCTCCACCTTCAATTAGCTGAGTTGTTGTAAAAGTATCATTGCCAGCTCTGACATCAATAGTTTCACGTGTAAGTTCGATATTTTGTAGAGCGCTTGCTTCCCTTGTAGAGATTGAAATTTCAGACAGTTTAGTATTAAGCCCTCTAAAACTACTGAATGAAATCGGCTCAGTTGTGCGCTCCATTCCCATAATTATACACCCCTAGGGTAGTTCCCTGGTAAGTTTGAAAAGTCTGAGTATATTGACGGTCTTGATTCCATTTGAATGGATTTTCGTGGCCCCTTATCATCTGCAACCGCAAGCATAACTACATCCTTAAAATTGGCTAAAGAACTTTGAGCCATTACTGGATCTTTTTTTAAATTGAACCCACGATAACAACAGAAACTTTCAATCGCCTCGTGGTAATCTTCTGGGATTATAGAAAAATCATTGTCCCCAGTTAGCTCAGTAACAACAGAATAAGCGTCATAATAAAATGTTTGCGCTGTGGAAGGGGTGGGCCAAAGAGTGATTTTAGGATACAATGCTTGTCTTTGCCGTGGCCCAATCACTGCGTTCGTTACTGCACCAGCATTTGAAGTAATAGTAAGAACACCAGTCAAAAACGCATTGATTGATCTTCCTAATATTCTTGAATAACTGTTCACAGTACTAACAGGAGTAGTTCCGTTTAAAATAACATCCTCGCCGATTGGAACTCCACTTGCATTCAGACCTTCAATCCTAACCACACTCGTAACATCTGAAGTTGAACTTGAAACAATACTCAATTGACTATCTGAACTTGGTTGAAACTGAACAGGTGAATAACCTGAAAGAAATGCTACCTTTGGTGTCCCTTGATTTGTTGTTGGATTAGGCACGCTGTTATAGAATTGCTCACGCGTAATCACAGTGATTTTTCTTGGAGATACTCTATCAGTAATAACTATCGTTTTACCCACATCTACAATCGGCGAAAGTGTAACATCGCCTTCACCTGCATTTGTTGTAAAAGTGAGCTTATCCAAAACTAGCCAAGAAAAGTTATGCTTTGCTTCAATTAGGAATCTTTTCTGTGCTCGATTTGCCCATTTTTTTATAAGTGAATCAATATTTGAAGCAGGCTGAACTTCAGCTCTTACATTATTTACTATTTCAGAAAGGTGCATTTTTTACCTATTTCTTTTTAGTAAAAGGTTTATAAGCTTCTTTCTTCTTTTCCAGTTCTGAAGCTTTCAGTTTTTCAAACTCTTCTTTTTCATCGTTAAGTTTTTTTTGTTCTAGCTCTAGGTCAAGTTCTAGCTCCTTCATGACTTCTTCCTCAGGCTCTAAATAATAATCATACGATCTATTTCGTGCTGTGATGTCTTCCGGTTTAGGATCTTTAATAAAATCAATAGCCATAAAACCCCTTAAAATAAAAAATGGGGAGAGCAAAAAGCCCTCCCCATAAGATTACGCTGAAGCTGCAACTTTCTTTGCAAAACCACAGTTCAAATACATGCCTATTTTTCTTACCACTGTATCGGTAGTAAGTTGAAAGGGTGTGTATCCTACACGTAATTCAACGGCTGAAGTGGACCCGTTGGTAACTACGTTTGTAGATGCAATTAAGTCGCGGTTTGCAGTAATAGTTGTGCCTGCTGCAACTGCAGCGACAGTAGGATGGAAGCCAGCAAACTGAACCCATCCCCATGAATACTGTGCTTGGGTTGCCATTACAACACCCGCCACAGCCGCTGCAGTATCCCCAGAAGCAGCATCAATAACTGCAAATGGTAAATGAACTCTAAAAGTATCTGAAGAAGCAGTTGCCGCAGTAAATGCGTCATTTGCATCTAGATTAATTTGAGTTGTAGTATTTGACGCGATTCTTGCATTTTCGCCTTCAGGTGCTGCCCCAGCGGCGCCAGCATCATCTAAACAAACAATAATGCCATCTGCTAAGATATCTGCAGTTAAACCAGTTGTTACAACACTTGTTGTAGTTCCTGTGCCGCTTGCAGTTACTGAAACTAACCCTCGGTAAGAACAAATATTGTCTTTTGTTGCTCCACCGGATTGATCAAAGCGAACATACTGAAAACCTCGGTAGCCGAGCACTGGATCATAGGTCCAACGCACTGCGCCCTTTGGTTCTTTAGGTGTAGTGTCAGACGCATTCAAAGCGGTATTCCATACTTTTTGCACCGCTGAAGTTTCTTTATATAGTTTTGCTGTTTCGATACTCATGATAAATCCTTTCAAAATTAAGCTGTGAATCCGTCAATAACGCCTTGAAGTGAACAGTTCGAGCAGGTCAATTGAGCAGCTAAAAGAATCTTAGCAACGCTTACGTCTTGATCTGCAGGCTCAATGAATTCACCCATTTTATAATTGCGATCTTTATGGACTTTAAATTTTAGATACTTACTATTTACGACGTAAACGCGACCTGAAGGGCATTGAGAATCCCAAATTGCGTTAACTCCGTTAACTTTGAGGGCATCAAAACCTAACTCGCCTAATTGAGGATTCATAAACTGGGCGCGACCATTTGCAACACCTTCTAAGTATCCAAACACATCACTTCCCATCACTAGAAGATCGGGCTTATCAGTGCCTCGAGTGCAATCTCGAATCATTTGAGAAATATAAGTAAGTCCGTTAGTTGCAAATGAACCTGCTGAAGTTCTTACTTTATTTCTCCAAAATGAATAAGTTCCGCGATTAATTCCGCCAAGAACACCAGTAGTAGGAGTAGTAGAAATAATTGCATTTACTCCTAACACATCTTTACCGCTGTTGCCGGTACCGTCGCCAAAAACCATTGTCCCAACTCTGTTGGAAATGGTCGCTTCGGCCTGCATAATTCTTGCTTTAACAAGATCTTGAATTTTTTCTGATCCAGAATTACGCAAGCGATCGTTACCATCGTAAGTAATTGTCGCGTACACTTGCTTCCAATTGTATTCTGCAGCTGACAAACCTTCTGGTTTGCTAACCTGCATTACGTCTGCTCCAGAGTAAGAGCCCCCGTTACCTTCTCCATACATTAATTCTTCAACAATAGTGTCCCCGCCCGAAACCATGACCTGTGCTTTTGTTTGAAGGTATTTCAAAAAAGGTAAATGGTTAGTAACGTTATCCGCAAATTTCTTATTATAATTTTTGTAAGTGGTCGCTGTGACCGCTTCTAAACCTGGTGTTGCCATTTTAATGCTCCTATTGGAGCCAGTTCATCAACTCATGCCGTGCTCTTGCAGAGCCAAACCTACTGCATCATCCAAAGAATTTACTGACATGCTTCCGCTTTTAACGGGCGCAACCGTGCCGGAATTCACATTTGCAGAAGTTTTTATCTCTTGAGCTTTATAGGCAGCGTCCATTCCGGCTTGTTTTTCATTGCCGAAATTGACAATCGCCCACGCTTCTTCAAGAGGGCATCCGTACTGCGTCACCTTCTCTAAGACTTGGTTAGCTCTAGAATTCCAAGCTTCCCCAAAGAGATCGCGCCCCTTCGAGTTCAGTTCATGTCTGAGTGTTGAGTATTGAGTTTGAGCAAGCTGTTGTTGAGCAAGGGCTAATTGCTGCTGAACTGGCTGTGTAATTGAATTGAACGTTTGAAGCATTGTGTTCGCGCCGTCGTAGCCAAATTGGTCAACCAAGCCTTTAAATACATCAGGATTATTAGGATTCAGAGGCATCCCTTGAGGTGCTTGCCCATAATACTGTGTTTGTGGTGGCGTGTAATTTGGTTGGCCGTATGCAGGGGCATGGCTTGCAGGTTGATTCCCCTGCTTTTGATACCATGCTTGCTTTTCGGCTTCGAAAGAACGCCGATCTTGCGCCAATGCTTGTGTTTTGTTGTAGTAATCCCTCGACTGACTATCTGTCATGGTTGAGGTATTTACCGGCTCGGATGGCTTTCCAGTCGCGTTAGTTCCTTGGTCACCTGAAACGGCAACTTCGGGCTGACTGCTGTCCGACTGATTAAGTTCTTCTGCCATTGTTTTCTCCTTCCCCTAAGCGGGGACTTGAGGTTGTTGTTGAACCTGCGGCCCTGAATTGGGCGTAGGTTGTTGCGGCATTGCTTGAGGTGGTACAGAAGACCCCTGAGGCATTCCGCTAATATTGTTTTGGCTCAATCCACCTGGTCCAGCTGGCATCTGTTTCTGATCCACTTGGCCATAGAATTGAGACTTCTCTAAAAAACTTTTCATTAATCGATGAGCGAAGGTGTGCATTAAAAACGCAGGAGTATTATTATTCTCAAGATCATGAGAGGCTAAGTGTTGCGCATGATCTTCATTCATGTTCGGCAACACTGGAATATTGCGTTTCAATAAAATGTTTTCTTGTTCAGGACTGGTAGTGTCTAGAGTGATTCTTTTGTTCTCTAAGTGAAGCAGCTTGCCAATTTCTTTAAGAAGCTCTTTTGAATCAATCCCAGCTGCGATTTGAGGACTCTTCCCCATCAACTCTGTTAGTTGTGCAATATCTGCTTTTCTCTGCTCCTCGTTGACTGGCTGTGTAGACCCCGCTTTAACTTTGACTCTCATTTTCCCCATGAGATCTTTTCCGACAAATTCTAAGAAGGGCTTCTTTGAAGTACCAAGCAATTTTGTTTTAGACTTATTATCTTTCAGCTTATCTTTAAAGCCTAAGAATTCAACCTCATCCATACCAGTGAGACTAATCACTCGAGTTGAGTCATAAAAATTTTGAATGAGCCAAATACATTTCTTTATTATCTCAGCAACGGCATCTTCCACTTTGCTGGCACGGTATCCAACGACATCTTGAGATTCCGCAACTATTGCCATTGCCTCACGCGCAGTCTTTTGAGCTTGAGGAAGCCCTTGCTTCATTTCGTTTATTCCACTTATTACCGTGATATCTTGGCGCAATGATTGTGCCCTAAGGTAAACCTCTTGGCCTAATACAGCATGTTGAAATGGCTCAATGTCTTGGTCTGCTTTTAGTTGTACAAATGTTGAATCTTTATAAGTTTGCAGGTCATTAATTTGGTCTTCGGTAAGCGCACTTCCCTTAGCTTTATACTTTGCGTTGAGTTTTCTGCCGTGATGATGCTGCTGAGTTTCATTTTCCGCAAGTTCTAAAAGCTGAGGATACCAAAAATGCAAATCTGCTTTTGTGTCCAAATCATGCGGCATATCGTTCCACTCAAGAGGAACGTACATAGTAAAAAATCCATAAGGGTGTTTATATGGTTTCTCTACCCACCCTTCTACTCCATCGACTATAATCGCTAAGGTATGGTCTTCTCTATTTTCAATCTCGTAATAAGTGCCGTACTGAAAATCTTCTTTTTCTTCAGCTGAAATATGAGATTTGTCTTCTGCGTAAGAATCGCACTCAACATTAGGCTTATCAGTTTTTGAAAGCTTAAATTTTTGTCTAATATCTTTAATTGGAGCTTTAATTCTATGAACTGCCCAGCGAGCTGAGTTTGCATTCTTTGCATCTTTTGGAAGAATCAAATCTTCACGAGTAATGTAATTTAAAGTAATTTCATCGTTAGGTTCGTCACCAACAAACTCCCTGCCAATTTTATCTTTATCAAATTTATATGAGACTTTGATATACCCGCGGCCTCTTCCTTTTGTTCCCTTAATCAACTCCTGCATCCGTGATTTTAAGTGCCATTCATCAAGCTTTGCATTAATGACCTTCTCAAGCACTTCTGCATTTAAATCAGCTTCAGGCGTCTCAGGATCTATAAAAATATAAGGATTTTTTGTGTAGAGTTTTGGGACTGAACTACGCATGTCAACATAAGCGTAGTTAATTTGACATAACTGGCCGTTAAAATCTGAGTTTGCCTCACTAAGGATTCTTCCTTCGTAAGCATCATCATACTTTTCCCAGTCTTTTTTTTGAGAATCAATAACGCTTTTGCCAGCTGCAATCCTATTTTTCCAACGTTTACATTGATCCGATAAATTTTCTGCCATTGGGCGAGTATGGCATCAGAGAAGCTATAGTAGTTAGATGCTATCTTTGTGCATTCTTTGTGCAGATTCTCTTTTTGGCATCAACACAACTTCTCTTAACCATTTTTGAAGCTGCTCTTTTTCAATATAAACTCGGCCCTGTTGTATCTGATAGGTTTTTTGAAAAGGGATAGGCATTCTTTTGTAGTGCCACTCTTTTATTGTTCTCATGTTAAAGTCGGCTCCAAACTTGTGAAGCTGTTGCATGATACCTTTCCATCCAACTATTAATTCCATACGCCCCCCTTTGATCTTAGTTTGCGAAGTATTTGTGCTTCTGCTGCTTCTAAATTATTTCTGTATTTCTGCATTTTGTGTGTGAATGTTGGGGCTCTAGATTGCAGGCCAAGCCTCAATGCGTCTGGCGCATGGTCTTCCATTCCATCCGCAATATCTTCAACGCGTTTGTCGTCGTGTACAAGTGCGGGCAGTGTACGAATGAGGTTTTTACAGTCTCTGCTTATATGTACCCAAGGTGATAACGCATTTTTATACTCTCTAAGTTTCAAATATTCTCTTACGCGAGACCAACCATTTATTCGAGAGTTATCACCTTTAATAATATAAATCCCGTTGAGTGCATAGGTTTCGTGGCGTTCAACCCCAGTCTCTGCAATCTTCACCCAAAATGAAATTGGGTCCCCTATTGTGTACTCGATGCGCTCGTCTCTCCCATCTGGATATCTACTCAATGCTCTAACTTGTTCCGCATACTCTGAATCAGTGAGTCGATTTTTATAAAACTCACGATAAACATAAATGTGGTTATCTGGCCCCACTGCAAACCATAAACAACAGAAGTGATCTGAATAACCCCAGTCGATTGAACGAAATCGCGGCCACTCTTTGGGAATGTCAAAAGGTTCATAGGTGTGCTCACTATCAATCCACTCTCCAAAGTATTGCCCTTCGAAAACATTCCAGTCACCATCAAGCCATGCTCTTCTCAACTTATCAGGTAGGCCTTTCAGCCACAAAATATAATCTGGATCGTTCTCAGTGATTGTCGGATTGTCGTAAACTTTTGATGAAATGAAAATCCGTTTACGGCCAGTATCTGGATCGGTATATACATTTTTATCACCATGCCTCACAAAACGATTCTTTACCCAAATATGCCCCGCATTACCTGGGTTAGTGGTAGAGAATATCTGTGGCTTTAATCCCTGAACTGTTGATCTAACAGACCCAAGCATCTTTAAGTAATTTTCCTCACTAGGCTCAAGCGTAAGCTCTTCCCAGAGTAATTTGTGATATTCATGACCTATGTACTGCCCATAAGCATTTTTGTCTTGTAGGTGACCAGTGCGGCCCACTGCGCCATTAGGAAATTTTATTTCTGCAGGCACACCAGTGATAGTAGCCCCAAGCGGTTTATAAAAAGTTCGGGCTCTATCAATCCAATCAGACAAATCTTTATGCTGTCTGCGTAGTACTAAAAAGCGATAGCGAGGGTTTAAAATGTGTGAAGGGTGAATCAACCACGCAAGACCGGCTTCAGTCTTCCCTCCACCCCGAGCACCGCCATAAAGAATTTCAAATTCTGAGCGCGATAGCGCCTCAGTTTGTGGCCCTGGATGAGGAGCCCACACTATTCTTCACCTTCTTTTTTGAGTGCCGGTAAAGCAAAACAGGCTTTGAGATCTGGAGTCGCACCAAGCTCTAATTTCTCCCCATACTTTTTAGGCTTAAGTTTTGAAGCAATCCATTTGCGGGTATCTACACGAAGGCGGGATCGTTGATGATGCTCGCCGTTAAATTTATAACCTGGGTTATCTGGATCGTTGTTCAGCATCCAATCATTTGAACCATCATCAGCTATCTCTAGAAGTTGTTCGGCGAGGTAATCGGCTTGTTCTTCCTTGGCACGCGCGTATTTCTCGCGAAGCTTTTCATCTGAATCAATCCACCGCATAAAATTACTATAATGCGGATATTCTTTTTTTGACTTAAGAATTCCAACGAGCGACTTTCCAACACTGATTTGATCAAGGATTTCATCGATCACTTGATCACATTTCTTAGTTTGTGAATACTTCCCTTTTTTTGCCATGAACACGATTATTACACGAACTTTTCCCTTTTGTGAGGTGCGTTATTGGTGGCGTTTGAGTTCAATTCTTTCAATGTGTTCAAGTGTGAGATATGACTTTACTGGAAGAACCTTCTTTGCTAAATTCGAAAAAATTCTTTGCGAGGTAAACGTCGGCAACTTGCCGTGTGTTCAATAAATTGAGCCTAGCCTTCCAAAGAATTTTTATTTTTCATTTTCGTTTATTACTTTCAATATTTTTTCCAACAACTCACCGGACACCTGCGCCAGCGAGCAAACGGATAATGGTTGCGGCTTTAATCTTCTTAGAGTTTTTGAGTTGTTCTATTTTAACAATACCTTTTTCTCTAACACCATCCGCGCCAATAGGAGGAGGAAAGCAAAAATATCCTTCTGGAGCTTCCAATTCCATTAAAAAATCAGATAGTGTTTTCATTTTAAAAGCTCCAATATTTCTTACACTGTTTCGATGTAATGTTCATGCCCGTCATCCATCTTCACATAAGATCTAATACTATCTCGATATTCGCCGTTTTTGTTAAAATTAATAGTTTGGCCGAAGCTAGAAACCATATCGAAATTAACGTAAGTAATATGACCATTTATATTTGTAAGTTTAATAAATTTCATTCCCCATCCCCTTCGTTTAATATTTTGGAAATGTTATTTAAACATGCAATAGCCGATTGTTCGCTGGCTAACCCATCCATCTTAGCATAGTATGAAATTTTATCTCTCATTTCTAAAATAATTTTATACATAGCTTCAAAATAATCTTCTATAAAAGATCTTTGAATAACCTGTTTATGCATATCAACTATTCTTTCAATCTCATCCAAAAATTCATCGAGTGTTTTCATTTTCTATTTTCCTTAAAGCTGCTTCTAATAAAACATGATAATTCGACATGGTTTCAATTGGTTTAAGCATCGATCCTTCCACAAATTTATAAGGCACAATTGCATCCAATATTTTCCCCCATTCTTCAAAATACTTATTATGATCTTTTGCTATCAAATATTTTGGTATTTGCGGGACCTCTCTCATTCCTCCCCACTCCCCTCATCTGCTGCTTTCATTAAATCATCTGCCGATTCATATGCAGCTTTAGCTATAAAGCGAGAATTTCCGAAATACAATGCCACCACGGCTTTAGCAAACTCATCCCTTCTCGCCTTCTGAATCATCTCATCGAGGGTATTCATTACAGGAACTTTAAGATGTATCGCCGCATATTCTAATTTACTAAGACCTAGTTCAACACTAATCATCTCTATATCGCCATCCTCACCATCCATGTATCTAGTTGTAATAATAGGAAAAGCGGGTTTATCTTTTGATTCATTCGACATGGTTATCTCCTCAACTTATCTCCAAGAATATTTATTAAGTATTCCAAAATTCCAAGCCCAAGAACTTCCATCAATGTAAAGTCTAGGAAAGTCCCAAATATTTTGATCTTCTGCGTTTATGAAACGAACTTGGTCTATGGGAAGTCCAGGCATTTCTACTTTATGACAGCGTGTACCTTTGAAAAGTAAAAAGCCAAATCTACCATCACCGTCTAATTCTTTAAGGCGAATATATTTAACTCCAGAAACGCCACAGTCTTTGATAAATTGCTTAATATTTTTTATTGCACTTGAAAGCCTTGGCCCATATTTTGGGACTTTTACAGGGCCACTTCCAGGATTAATAAATACTTCAATCATTACTTTTCCCCTTCATCACCCTATCCACCGCTTCTTCGATGTAGGCTTCTTTGTTTTGAAGAAGATATTTCTTATCATTTATTGTAAAGAAAACACCATCTGTGCCAAGTGTATCACCGACTTTGATTTCAATTTCTCCCTCTTGAGTATCTACGACCCAACCTAACTTATTTTTTCTTTGTCTAATTGGAATACTTAATAAACTCATTTCTTCCTCTCCCATACTTTGCCGCAGGAACATTGTTTTACAAAATACGGATGCCCCCAGTTCACAATGGCGCAGAGAATTTGTTTAAGGGTTGTCATAGATCTTGGTCCATTAAGCGATACTTCTTACCATTCACTTTAACATGAGTTTTACTTTTAGAAACCACATCCCATTCTTCTAATTCTAGATCTCCATCTTTAGTTTTCAATACACAACCACCATTTTTAGTTAGCCAAAATGGGATTTTAATAAGTTCAAACTCAAACTCATCCTCACTCATCCCCATTCTCCTTTGCTTTAGCAACTATAATATTAGCCGCGCAACGCCTGCAATTTCTTGGAACAATAAGCTTCACTTCATTTGCATTAAGCGTTGCATGGTTTTGAAGAACCAATAAAGGTCCTTTGAATGGAGTATGGCCCCACAACCAACATATAAATCGTTTAATCACTTCGTCCCCTCCTTCCAGTCTAAACAAACAGAATTAATGCCAGTCTTTACAACTCCTGAAAAATCAGAGTGTAAGGAGCATTCACCCTTTTCATAATGAGAACAAATTCCACAGTTCTTTCCAGCTTGTTTTAGTGTGTTAATTGCTAAGATAGCTTCTGCGCGTTTCTTCTCTCTATATCTTATGCGACTAGCTTTTCCTCCGTGTGCCATTTATTTGCTCCACTCCTTCCAAAGCTCAATCATATACTCTGCGATTTCTTTGCGTTCTTCTGGGTCAAAATATGTGCGAGTAAGTTTTACGTAATGAGTATTTTTTAATAACTTAATACATTCTCCAAATATATCACGCTCTCCAAACGAACGTTTCCCATGCGATAAAAAATAAGCACTTTTCTCTTCATCATACTTCATCGGAACCTCGTTTTATTCTTTCAAGCCATCAATTTTGAAAGTTTTCATATTTGGGTTTAATAGTGCGCTAAGCATGCTTTCTAAATTCCTGCATCTCTTCACCAAAGCAGCAATACGCTCTGGGGATTTTGAAATAAAATCAGCGTTTTCAAGCTTAACTCTATTAGAAGTAATCGCTTCAAAATCTCCATCTTCATCAGGAAGAGTTCCAATCACTTCAAAAAACATTTCCCCCACAAACGGCACATACTCTTTTGGACGATAATCCCAAGGCCAATGGCTAATCTGTTTAAGCTCTTCTTCAATCTCTTCTAGGTTGATTGGGGCGGTCATTTCATCACCTCTAAGCAAGCTTTGCGGATGGCACTGAATTCATCTTCTTCAAGATCCATCTTAAGAGCTTCTACTTCCCAATATTTTTGAGGGGCTATGCTGTTAAAACCATATTCCCTACTCTTTTTTTCTTCTTCATAATTTGGATTCTCTACTTGCTTTGTGATTGTTATTTTATAATTCATCTTCCTTCCTCCGCTGCTTTGATTGCTTGATTCACTTCTATTCCAAGTAAATCGTAGTCTTGATGGTTCATTGATCCTGAATCTTTTACGGCTTTCCTAAGCTTCTTCAACGCCTCCAAAAGTGGGTGGAAGTTGTTCGCCGCCTTAACGATGAATTTGGCGTCTTCCTTTCTTCTAATCCAAACCATTTGCATATCATCTTTATTGATAGTATACCCGCTTGCTGTTGGATGAAGATTCCAATTTAATGCGTCATAAATTCTCTATCCAGTTAATCCAAGCTAAACAAATTGCTCTTGTTGCTGTTTTTGCAAAACCATTATATGCTTCATCGCCACCATTAACTTCATACCAACCATCTTGCCTTTTCCAAATTGAAGAAGAATAAGGAAGCTCCTCAAACAACTCCCACGCTAACCCAATATTTTCAGCCCAATAATCGCCACTGTATTCCGGATTCCATTCAATGCCTTTGAGTTCCGCTATCCTTTTGTTAATTTCTGTTGGTGTCACAAAGCTCCTCTTTCAATTTCAAATCAGCTTTCTTCTCATTAATCTTTTTAGAAGAACTCATCCCCTTTGCACCATTCGCTTTGTGCGGTTTGCAGAACAAACAACCTGCCCTTCTATTTTTTGGCCTTCTTCTTTTATGATTCATATGCACGACCCACGATTCGAACGTGGACAGGCGCCCCTGCTAGGAGGTTTGGACTACAGTGCTGCTCTACCATTAAGCTAGTCGTGCTATGTAGAGGGCAGGAATCGAACCTGCGTTGTCGCATTGACCCGCGTTTACAGCGCGGTGCCTGACCTTCTAGGCTACCTCTACAAACTTCCCCTAAAAATACACTTGCAAGCAGATGCAAAAGGGAAAAAATTTAGCATTTTGTATACATTTCAACAGCACATGTATATAAACACGCCATTTTCTATACATTTTAAATCACATCCTTTGAGCTGGCCAGCTATAGTCTGGACTTATATCAAGTGCAGCTCGCAGAATGTGAAAGATTAAATAATCCCAGAAGTCATTAATTCCATGGCTCTAGAAATATTCGGCTCCTTTTCAAAAATATCTTTCAACTCTTTTAATTCTGCTAATTTCTTTTCATGGAATAAAATTTGAGAATCAATTCTCTCATTTGTGGTTAAATCTCTTGAAGTACTTGGATATCCACCACCAATTTCAACTACTCTATTATTTTTATACATGTTTTTCCCCTTTAATAATCACCTCGTGAATCAGGTCACATTTTTATTCAATGACTGTGCTTAACTGGTTGCGTCCAGTTTCACGATGCCGTCTACTAGACTCTTGAATCCGCGGATTCATCGCACATAGTCCAGCGAATAACCTTGCCGCATCACGTGTCTATCCACGCCGCTGCTCACGAGGTGAAAGTTGTTAAGCTGCGTCAACAGAATCAGCTCCAAACATTTCATCGATAATTTTTTCGAATTGTTTTTTTCTACGTTCCATCAAAGAGTATTCATCTTGAGCGCGAATAATTTCGTCAAAATCAATTTCCCGAGCAGAGCAAAGTTCAAATATTTTTGCTTCTTTGCTTGCCATCGATTCTTCCATTTTAGCGATTTCAAGCTCGGCTTGTTTTCTTGCTCTATTAGCCCGAACTGGAGCTAAAACTTCGTCTACTTTTTCTTTCGCCATTTTTAGGATTTCTTTATAAGGTTTTAATTTCAACATAGGTCCTCCAATAATAATAAGTTGTTGTTTAAAGCGTTTTCTTTTTCTTTAAGCATTTTATCCAGAGAGGCTGTAAATGGATTTATGGGCATTTGCTGCGGATACGTTAAACTTGCATGCTGTTGTTGATGAATTAAAGCCTGCTGCATCATCGAATTATGTTTTTCCCATGGATCATAAGTTCCATAAGGTCTTGGACAAGGAATCACATTACCTCCTTCGCTTAATTTTGAACTTTATTGCTCTCTATAATTCTTTTAATTTCCGTAGTTATCTTTTGTGTTCTAAATGATTCAAACCACATAATCGACTGATCAAAAGTTGAATGATTAAAACCAATACAGTGCCCAAATTCATGGGCTATTAAATTGAGTAAATTTTTTATTGCATTGTACTCGTGTTTGATTTCGATCTTGCAATCAGTAGGACTTCTCCACGCAATTGCTGCAGCGTAATCAAACTCATTTGGTAAACTTTCGACATATTTGACTTCGATTGGGAACCCTGTGTCCCCAAAAAGTTCTTCTCCAATTGAATCATTCCAATATTTAATAACTGGCTTAACAAAGACACTGTTTTCATCTGCCAAGTTTTCAGGAACTGAAACTTTATAAGAACTAAATACCTTCACTTCTGGCGCTAACGATTCGCTGCCCACAGGCGCTTGAATCAATTTGTTTGATTGAGCGCAGGATGAAATTAAAAGAAGTAGAGTGAAAATTTTTATTTTTATCATTTTGGTTCAAAATATTTTTTTACATTCATAGTAAACTCATCAAATGAGTAACAAATTGCAGTACAGTAATTTCTATCATGCAATTTTCCGATCAATTCCATCTGAGCAGGGGTCGGTTTAGTGGTACATTTTAACTCCACAAACATGCCGTGAAATTTACCTTTAGGTTCAGCAATAAAGAGATCTGGCACACCTGCTAAAACACCGGTCATTTTAAACTTTGCTGCTTCCAGTGGGTGCCTATGCCCGCCATTTGGAGTTGCCCAAATCAAAGACAGTGGATACTGCAATTTAAACCACGTCACACACGCTCTCTGTAAACTATCCTCGGGTCCTAAGCGCATTCTCTGAGTCATCTCCACCCCACAT
Organism: Pseudobdellovibrionaceae bacterium; assembly: GCA_050186175.1. GTDB lineage: Bacteria > Bdellovibrionota > Bdellovibrionia > Bdellovibrionales > Bdellovibrionaceae > JBFWYS01. The sequence continues at coordinate 10,445 of JBFWYS010000004.1, read as the reverse complement.
CTAGCGCAAAGCAATTTCCCATCGCTGATTATCCCAACTGGATTTGGACGTGTTGCGTTCGCGCAGCCGTTAGTTGGGTGCTCGTGTCGAATTTTCATAGCTCTTGCCTCCGGATAAATTTTTTACCAGCTCAGCGGCCTTCTTTGCCATTTCTTCGCGCGAAAGAAACTCTCCAGAAGAAACCTCTCCGCTTTCGATTTTCTCATGCAGCTCAAGAATTGCTGCCTTTGGGGGAGGACTTCTAGGTGAGGTAAGATTCACCACGTCGTTGTCCTCCCAACCTTTGGCGTTAAGCCAAGATGCAGGGTAAGGAATAAACTGGCCGCCATCCTTCTGCCACGATTCCGAAGTCTTGGCCCGCTCTACCGCTTGAAGGATTTTATCGGTAAGCTGCTCGTTCGGCTTTAGCTTGCTCCATGCTTTCTCTGCCTGCCCTTTGCTTTTACGCTTTGGGTATGCATTCCAAAACTTTTCAAAACCCTCACCCACCCCCTTGGGGGGTAAGGGGGGTATACTCTTCTCTTTCTCTCCCTCTCTCTCTGTCTCTCGCGAGCGCGCGAGAGCTACCAACATGCTAGCATCTTGCTCCAAAGGCTCTTTATCACTGTAGCTATTGATAAAACCTAGGTTTTCCAGCTCTTGTAAATTTACTCTGCTTGATGCCTGTATTCTTTGTGTTACCCACTTTTCATCCCACGGAACTTTGTTATTGGAGCGACTTGCTAGCAACCAAATGCAAACTAAATGTCCTTTTGCAGAATCTGAAAGTTGTCCAAATTCGTATTTGTCTAAAAGCGAGTTATAAAGTTTTATCCAAGGGGGGTTCCTATCATTGTAGTGCTGGAAGGATTCCCAATTAGTAATTTTAAAATACTTCCCCACCCTCAGCCCCATTTTTCTTCACTCTAGTCGTTCTTTTATTTGCTCAATAAACCGCTCAACCTTCTGCTTATAAAAATCATCGAAAGAAATGTTTAACCCTAATTGCTGCCACCACACATACAGCACACTCCTCAACCTCTGAGACGGGCTCTTGTCTTCTTTGAATTCTTTAGTAGGGGGCTTTGGCACTTCAATTTCTTCAACTTCTTCAGGGATAAACAAGAGCCACCCAAACTTATTTCTCATTGAAAAAAGATTTACACCCTGCTCCGAAGTTACTTCTTGAGTTTCAAACACCATTTTTATCGACCCATCTTTTCGAGTCGAAATGTTGTCCAAAATAGAACCAACTTTTACGATTTTATCGTTCATAAATTAAAATCGATGTCGTCATCTTCGCTGATTAAATTACAATTTTGGAATCTTCCCTCGGTGAACAAACAAAATGAAACCTTCTCCCCCACAACTTCTCTGTCTAACACTTCTTTTAGAGCCGCTAATGAAACCTCAACTTTTACACCTAACTTTTCCAAAGCTTTCTGGGTAAAATACATTTGGTTTTCGCTATCTAAATTGAGGAAGTGCGAATATTTTGAACCAGAATATTTTTCAGGTTTACTGATTTGGTATTCCAAAACCAATTTACTTGAGCCTTTTTTAGTGCGGATAAAATTTGCTTTGATGACTTTTCCTTCATAGTCCCCATCATCTAAATTAACCTTTTCGCTCATTGCACTTCTCCACATACTTTCTTCTTCTGGTGTAAAATCGATCATGATTTCCCCTTATTATTTTGCAAAGTACCTTTAGTAGAACTGTCCCAATAAAGTGTCCCACGCAGATATAACTTTAAAAACTTTTTATTATTTTTTTGTCTCAGTTTATACTCTTCAAAAGTTTCATTATGGAGTCTTGCTGGATTTAAATTTAAACCCATTATGCTGCCACCTTTCTGTTCTTCAAATTACAAACCATCTCACAAGTTTCTTTCCAAAAAACATCCAATGCTGCCTGAAGTTTTTTGATATACTCTTCGTCACGATTAATGCGTTGGATATAGATTCGGTAGGGTTCTGCTTGCCTTGGATCAAAACTGATAAAATCCCACCATTCTCGATCTGTCACAAACATGTTCCCTTGAATTTGGGCCATGTGCTCATCAGGCATTCCCTCCAAAAGAGTTTGCACATGCTTTGCCTCATCATAGGGGCATTTTATTTCAATGCCCCCATTGGGTTCGATGAGGCCGTCGGGAGAACTCCCAACGTGAGGGAGTGTTTTGTGGAAGGTAAATTCTGAAATTTTTACAATGTTCCCAGTTTCAATTTCGTACGCTTCACGAGCATATTGTTCGATTTCCGAACCCCATTTCATCGCTGAAGCTTGTGTAGATTGCTTAGGTACGCCGGATAAAATCTCGAAGACTAATTCACGCTGGTATTTTTGACGCGCTTCGGACGGTTTCCCGCTTTTTAAGACTGCTAAAACATCAGCAAAACGGGAAGCGGTTATTTTCCCTGCTCTTTGTTGTAACCATTCAGGTGAGCCTTGTTCAATCATGACGCCACCTCCTCTGCAATTAGTAGGCTTTTGATACGCCCTATCTCTTCGGCTCCAACAGTCTTACGTTCTTCAGGTGTAAGCTTTTCTTTCCATTCCTTGGCTAATGATTCTACTCCACCCAAGTGCATTATCTGCTCTAGCCGATGAATTAGTTTTTTTCGCTCTTCAGTATCAACAATTTCAGGGCGAATGTTTTTTACAACATTTGCTTGAGTGTTTTGAAAAGGAGCAGGTTCCGCCTGTGCCATTTCATCAGCTGTGTAAATTCCAGAAAGCTCTTGAGGAAATGCTTTACGTAAAGCCAAAGACTCAGCACATTTTCCAATCATTAACTCAGGCATTTTTGCCCACATCGCAGATAATACTGGTTTTCCAGTAGTTTTATCTTTGTAAGATTGTGCATAACTTGACCATCTTGCTATCGCATAAAGAGGTTCCTTAAAATCTGAACGAATCACACCCACCCTAGCGGCTGCTGGAGGCTCTTCCGATAACCAGACATCTTTCCATTCGCCATCTTGACCGCACCATTGAGGCCCAATTTGACCTGCATATTTACCAGACCTTTCAGCAATTAGTCGAAATCCATCTATAGATGTCTGGATAGACATTACTTCTCTACCCGCTTTATTATCCCATCTTTTGACGCAATGAACTTGTTTTGCTAATGGGTCTAGCCCACAACTTTTTGAAACATGTAAAAAAAGTTTAAGCTCATCGTCTGTAGTTCCTTTAGCAATTGTGTTTTTTATCAGCTCAATTTGTTCCCGATTAAATCCGATTGAAGGGTCATATTTTTGTAATTCATTATTCATAAAACCCCTCCTTCTCTTTTGATTCCTCAATGGCGATAATTGTATCTTCTTGAAGAAGATTTATTTCAGCTAAAAGACCCTTCATCTCCCACTGACATTGTGAAATGACCTGCATTAGATGACTCACCTTAACTAACTTTTTTCTAATTCCTTCTGCTCTATCCGCGCAGTGATCGAAAAAAAGATTGTGGTTTTTGCTAGAAACCTGTATGAGAGAATTGATTTTTTGCATTCTGCATCCTTTCTTCATGCCGTATAAGCTGCAACTTATGCGGCATTATTATTTTTAAATACTACAAGCCTTAACCCGCCTTTTCTTGTTTCAAACTGAAGTCCTTCAAAAGGCTTTTTGCACTGAGATAAAAAAATCTGTTCAGGCACTGGCTTCTTTTCCTTTTTTTTCTTTTTGAAAAATCCGTAAATCTTAGTGAGTAACTTTGATTTTGTTTTCATCGAGATCCCTTTCAATAATTTTTATAAGCGCATTCATCGCTTGGATTGTAATTTCCATATTGATTAGTTTTTGACGCGCATCTCTCAATTCTAATAATAGCTTTTCTCTTTCTTCATCGCTCACACTCACCCTCCTTTCTCTTAAATTTATTTTATAAAATTTTTTGCCTATTTAGTTCTCGATCAATGACTCGCTTCAATTCGTCTTTCGGAATTTTCCAGCCTCCGAATGATCTGACGCCGTTAATAATTTTTTTATTTAATAGTCGGGAGACTGTTGCGAGGCTGGTATTCAGTATTTCAGCCACATCTTTACACTTTAGAAACTCTGGAAATTCCTCAATATTCATGCTCTCCCCCATTTATGTTAAAAAAAATTAGCAACTATTTATCAAAGCCCACGATAAGCTAAGCCCGAAGGCAAAAAACCTCTTCTACCGGCTTGCCAAGTTCTTTGCAGATTAGTAGGGACATTATTATCCCAGGCTCTTGCTTCTCATTTATGTATCGGTTGAATTGCGATTGATCACAGCCGATCCTTTGCGCAATTTGCCTTTGGGACATTTTTAATTTTTTTATTATAGGTTTGATTTTGTTTTTTAGTCTTAGTTGTTCGTTGGCCATAACGTAATTATTTCTAAACAAACATTACATATTAGTCAACTAATTATTTATATTTCGCATTGCTTTATGACTTTTTAGTCAATATTATTCGGGCAAGACATGAATTTGCTTAGAGAAAATTTTAATAAGATTCTTAGTAAAAAAGGTTTGAAAAGAAAATCAGTTGAGGAAAAAACTGGTATGACTCAACCGGAATTATCTAGAATTTTAAACGAAAGTCGCGACCCTAGACTTTCTACATTAAAGAAAATTGCTCATGGGCTAGACGTTGAGACTTGGCAGTTATTTATTGATGAATCTGCTAATGAAGTCGGGCCACTTAGCGAGGAAGAAAAACTTCTTGTACTTCAGTTCCGCAAAATCCCTACCGATGCGAAGCGTAATGTTGTGAAAGATACTATTGACGCCTTTTCCGAATAGCCTCACCCGCCACCCCCTTATTTTATTGTATTTGCTGTCATTACACGTTTGAATGGATAAAAACAACACCATTTTTTGATAAAAAACATAATAATTTTAACGCCTTGTGTTAAATTTAGGACACTTTTTTATCCATTTTTGCTTTTTAGTATTGCTTTATAAGTCAAAAGCACATTATAGGGCGCACCTATAAATTCAAATGTGCGTTATTCATGCTGTTAAATAAAGAGGTGCTCTATATGAAAAAACTAATTCCATTAATACTTTTGACTGCCATTTCCTGCGGTGGAAACAGTAATGACCTTGGAATTGATCCAAATGCGGCGGCAAATTGTGATTTTCAGATAAGTGATTTTACCAACGGCGACACTTCTCAAAACGCTTCATCACAATGGAACTGTCAATCGAATGGACAATCATTTGCATTTCAAATTTTTGATGATGGCACTGGATATAGCACGGCTGGCGGCGCATTTACTTGGTCTCAGACTGGTTGCACAGATATAGAATTGGAAAGCAGTGTTGCTACAGAAAAGGTCTCAAATATCAACGGAAGTATTCAATCTGGCATCATCACTTTCAAAGATAGCGCGCTTGGCGTTACTGCTAATGTATCTTGTGTTTTATCACAGTAACACAACTGCCATTTTTCACTTCCCCAAAACCTTCAAAGCATCCCTCATAGTATCTTCGAAAGGATGAGCGTAGCGAGCTGTAAGCTTTGGGTCTTTATGTCTAAGCAAAGCCTGTACGACTCGAGTACCCCCAACAACATTTGAATTCACCAATGCAGAAGCAGAAGAATGTCTAAAAACATAAGGTGTAACTTTGGGAAGCTTCCACTTTTTCTTTTCGCTACATACTCTCTTGAGAGCCAATGCAAATGCCCCTTGACTGACCTTCAATGGCAACTCTTTCAAATAAGGCTCTAATTCTTTTCCAAACGGCAAAAACTCCCAGTGTTTATTTTTTCCAAGGATTCGAATTACTTTGTTTTTAAAATCCACATCCTCCAACTTTAATTTTATCGCTTCATTGGGTCGCAACAAGAGGTGCTTAAGGATCATCGCGTACGCCTTATGATGACCACTCAGTTTTTCAATAACTGCGTCTATAACTTCAATATCGACGTAACGAGGCATCATCTCATGAATTTTAGGGCGTGGAATTTTGATTGCTTTAAAACTAGGACAAACTTTGAAGTTATGAGTCTCAGCGTACTGAACAACCTTCTTAAGCAAACTTAAGCGTAATGCCCATGTAGTAGGTTTCCAATCGTTACTTTTTTTAAAATCTTCCACCCGTGTTAGAGTCACTTCGCTTACTGGAAGATTGTAAAAAACTTTGAGTGCTTGGGAATGATTTTTTTCTCTACTGTAAGTTGTCGCTGCTTTTTCTGACTTGCAAAGTTCGAGATATTTTTTGAGGGCGTCTTCAAAAAGAATGTCTTTTTGAGTTATCTTCTTTTCGTTCCACTTCAACCATTCAAGAAAAGCGAGCTTCCCCTCACTCTTAGTGTCGAAATGATTCTTGCCTGTACGCGGGTTTTTGAGAGGGACCCATTCATTTTTAGCCTTACCATTCACCCTACCTCTAAAAACTATCGCGTATGCTTTCTTATTTTTCCAAACCAAACTCGCCATGAGTCTAGATATAGTCTAGATTCATGTTTATGCAATCCTTTTTTATAGCAGATAAGTAATTGAAATTATTACGCCCCCGGCATGAATCGAACATGCGACCAACGGTTTAGGAAAACAATTCAATAGTTATTTGCAAACTTACTATAAAGTTATGATTTCAAACAAGTATATGAATTTAATGGCCTAAAACACTTCTTTTCATAATTTGCAAGACTTTCATTTTATACCTGTTTTTATAGTTTTTTGATAAAGTCATGAAAAAAGTCTAGATCGTTTACTCTTTATTGATTTCCAAAAGCTCAATACATTCGACCAGCTCAATTAGTTCGTGCGGGGTAGGTTGTCGTAGAACAGGCTGTGATTCTGCAAGGCTTACTTTATATTCATCTACTACGGCCGCACATTTTGGCAATGGTGTTTTAAAACACTCAATTTTTATTTGTTTTGCGCACCCGCCCAGTAGAATCGTAATCAACCCAAGAATTAGGAAGGTTTTTCTTAATCCTTTCATATTTATCTCTTGTAAGTTCTTGCTTTTCTAAAACAGAAGTAATCCGTTCTAAAGCCCTTTTATTTGCAAGGCTTTCCATCTCTTTAATTACATCTTTTTTCCCAAGCAAATAGGCAAAAGTATAAAGACAAAATTTTATAAATGGCCAAATTTTATCCATCACATTTTTGGGTCGCTGCTAACTTTTGCTAAGCCTCTTGAAATTGTGTAAGCAATTGAAGAAATTGTTGCTACAATCGCAGCCCATTTTGGATCTAAGTGCCCTTCTAAACTTGCCCCAGCTGAGCCAACAACAGTTAATATCGTCACCCAAAATTCACTAGTAAATATACCGGCTTTCATTATTTACCTCTTTTCTCTTCCAGTTTTGTTTCTAAAATTCCCTGTTTGATTAATATCTTTTGAATGTCCAACTTTGTGTCCTTGTTATCTATGCGGTATTCTTTGATAAACTCGCTAAACATCTGTTTAAATGTTTCGTTGTCTGTCTTTACTAAAGTGATTTTTGTTTCAAATGTTGCAAGAGCATTCACATACGAAGCGTAGGCTGGAGCAATAGCCATAAATAGAGAGATTGAAATTGAAGGCCAGTTAAGCCGCTTAAACCAGTTACTCAAAACCGCCTCACTTTCGGAACCTGCAAATGAAGATGAAAATTATCACCTTCCCCATGAGCTATTGCGACTTTAAAACCATCATTTCTTGGAAATGTATTATTGATCAAATCAACCAAAACATTTACATGCGCTTTATCTGGAAAATCTTTCAGCCTAAAATCTATAGCTCTCCAATCTTCATGAGGACTAGTCTCAACATTTGTTTTGCCTTCTGCTTTTAAACTAGCTTGTGAGGCATGACTTCTTTTTACGCATGTAGCTACAGCTTGGTAGCCAAATAGTATTCGCATTGAAAATGCTGTAAAAAGAGCAATTGCTTGTAGCCTTGGATCAACTTGTAGAAATTCATTTTCTAAATATTCAAATTTAAATTTAAGAACAACTTCCATTATAAATACTCCCCAAATATAGTAACCCTATAAAGAGGGGTAGTTCCTGTGACTGGAGTTGAAATATTAAAACTTATAACATCTCCCGCGACACATCTTTTCACTAAGCCTATTAACGGGGCTTCCCATACTAACCCTGGAGAAGTAAGCCCAGTAAATGAAGTAGATGGCATAATATCATCAACTGCAGCACCTGTGCCTAAACTTCCTACTAAAGGACCTGATATTCCTGAACCTCCAACGCATTCAACTTTAATACGTACAGGATCTAAATCTGGTGATCCTGCTGGTAATGTATAAACGGTGGTTAATCCTCCAGAATCCCCTGCTATGCTCCCCGAAATTTGAATTAGCCCATGTGATAATATCGTTGTATTACTTAAAGTTATTGAAGCAATATTAGTAAGAATTTTATTCCATAGATTAAAAGCGCCCATCTAACCCTCCACCCGAATATAAACTTGCACTGTCACATTTTCTGCAACAGTCGCTGCATCCGAAGAAAACACAACAGACACTCGGTCGCCGAAAACTAAAGGCACATCCCCAAAAAAATCCGATGCTGAATCATCATTTGTAATAGTAACTCCAAAAGTAGTAGATGGCGCAGCCCCGTTTACATAGACTTGGTAGGTATCAGTATGACCGCTTCCATTAGGGACTCCTGTAAACACTTCAATCCCAACTATCGTTGCTTTTCCTTTGGCGATATAAATTGGGTATTCATCAACAGTGGAACCAAAATCTGTTAAATAGTTTGTAGTATAGTTTTGAGGTAAATTGCCGAAAGTTCTTACAGTAGCAGTATGTAAATATCTGTTATCCAAACCATAGACTGAATTTGGATCTGAAAACCAAGTTACTAAATCTAGTAGCGGAATACTTGTATTTACAAGTGCATTGGACTCAATTCTACTACCACCTTCTACGATAACACCTGTAGAAATTGAAGAACCTGTCCAGGTCGTATCACTATCTCTAAAATACGAATTCCCGCGAACATCCAACAAGGTTGGAGCAGAAGTTATATCTACCGAATTACCCTCACCCATTTGAAAATAAGCGCTATTGTTTAAGGCAAAACCTGTAGTTATTCCGCTCCCAATAAAATTACATCCATCACCAATATAAGCAGTACCACCTTCTGCGCTCACAAATGATCCTAATACATCTCCCGTTAAATTGAATGTTGCTCCACTTCCTGCAAGGTTTGCAAAAGTCCCACCTAGGCTTAAACTAAACATCCCTGAGCCATCTGATAATCCAGTTCTATAAGTCATATCAACTTGGTTTGAATTAACGATAATAGATCCGACAGACGCTGCAAACCCTCCTGTAACATCTGTCAAAGTATGCGGAGCGTTAGACAATTCAAGATACACAACACCACCAAATTGCGACTCTCCAATTTTATTAAAATTATCCCATTCACAATCTTTGAAAAAGATTGCTCCAGTCCCTCTATGTTCATAGCAATCATTTGAAGTATTTCCCTCAAATCTTATGCCCGCAAATCTAACGACCACATTTGGAGAGGAGTGATAAATAATTGTGCCCGTATTAGAAAAAACTACGTTAGATGGTGTGGTTTCATCGCCAATAATTTCAATTAGAGTATTCCCGTATAATGGACTTCCAAATGCAGTAATTGCGCTTGGGATACTTAAAGCCAATAAAGAGTATGTTCCAGCTGCAACATTAATTCTATATGTCCCAGAACCTACTATTGGCATCTTGGATAGCGCATATCCAATAGTTTGCCATGGCGTACCTAATGTTAACCCATTATTTGAATCTGATCCTGTTGCCGCATCTACATATCTAATCTGATCTACACCCTCATCTGCAGTCCAACCATTAGCGTTGTAAGCGATATCACTATCTGGATCTCTGTTGAAGGCTGAGTCTGCGGTTAGCGTAGTCGGATCTTGCCAATAAGAAATCGAGTTAGTTATTCCAGTGCCTACAATCCCAGCTCCACTTCCAAGCAGAATCCAATCACTATTGGTAATGCCACCCTGCAACTGCCATGTTTCTGCAGTAGACGTTAAATAGACAGGTAAGCCTTCGTATCTTTTCCCAGAAACAATTGCATTTCTAGCAGTTACATCAGCAACCACCGTTCTAGCATCTAACGGTAACTGCGTATCTAAATCAAAATTTGAGCTTATATTAATCGACATTATTACACCTAAAAATTGAATGTGATATTCTGAGCCAATGAGGTCACATTATTAAACTCGTAAACTTTATAGTTTTGCGAAGTTCCATCTAGTCCAGTGATTACGACAGGATTTCTAAGCGTCCAATCTGCTGTAATATTGAATCCATTTTGATCGTAAATACTTGATAGGTTTGGATACGAAGCTGGGTACGCAAAATAGTAAACTTGAGAAGAAGGCGAAAAAGCCCTAGTAGAATTACCTTGAGCTACAAGAGCCTTTGTTAATGCCGCAATTGCTGCGCCGGATAACCCAGGAGCCCCAGAGCCATAATAAAATGGATACAGGTAAGTAAAAGTTAAAACG